>NZ_JBSGEL010000013.1:0-146718 GCF_053602875.1 Kitasatospora sp. NPDC004289
TCTCGTCAGTCGCCGATGCTCCGCATGGACTCCCTCCTCGGCGCCGCCGAGGCACGCACCCCGACGACGCGGCCTGATCCGACCCCATCAAGGAGGCGGCCCCTAACGGACGACGGGGAGGGGGCGGGGCCACGGGCCCCGCCCCCTCCTTGCCGACGGTGGATCAGCCGAGCGAGATCTCCGGGAGCAGACCGGGGATCAGTGACGGGATGCGCAGCTCCTGCTGGGGCTGCTGGTCGGCCGGTGCCGCGCCGTCCGCCGGGGCGGCGGCGGCCGGCTGGCGGTCGGAGGTGCCGGCGGAGGGGCTGCTGCCGCCACCGGTGACGCCGCCGAGCGGGCCGGTGCCGTTCCCGGTGAGCGGGGCGGGCAGCAGCTTGTCCAGCAGGTTGGGCGAGGGCTTGGCGTTCGGCGAGGAACTGCCCTGGCCCGAACCGGGGTTGGCCGGGTTCTGGGCCTTGGGCTGGCCGGCGGTGGAGCTGCCGGTGCCGCTCTTCGGCTGCTGCTCGGCGGGGGCCGACGACTGACCGCCGGTGCCGCTGCTGTCGCCGGGAGCCTGCGCGCCCTTGCCCTTGGCCTTCTCCTGGCCGGGTGCCGGGGCCAGCCTGAGCGGGGCCACGTCCTCGGTCATCTCGTCGAAGAGGTGGTTCACCTTGCTGGCCTGGGTGGTCAGTTGGCTCGGCAGCTGGCCCTGGACGGAGGCCCAGCGACCGTCCTCGACGGCGGCGAAGTCGGCCAGCCGGCGCATCGGGTCGAGCGAGCCGTTGCTCCGGTAGACGGAGCGGAGCAGCTCGCGGCCGCGCAGGGCCTCGGCGTGCATGTCGTCCAGTGCGCGGCGGACCTGCTCGACCGTGTGCGGGCTGAGCGAGGTGCCGCTGTCCGACCGGTCGAGCAGGCCCCTGGCCTCCTCGAGGCGGGTGGACGCCTGGTCCAGCAGCAGCGCGCCGACCTCGGAGTCGGAGCCCGCCCAGCTCAGCCGGAGGTCCTCCAGGCCGCGCTTCATGCCGTAGAGGGTATCGCCCGGAAGGGCGTTGGAGCTGGCCGCTGCCGCCCCGGCGAAACTGCCCACCGCGACGGCGCCGACCAGGCCGCCGATCGCCAGCCGCCGGCCCCAGCGCCGCCGTGCCCCGGCGCGGATCGCCCGGTGGCGCCGCTGCTGGGGCACCCGCGCCGTCGGCGGGGCCACCCACTCCCGCTCGAACGCGGCCATCAGCTGGGCGCGTTGGAGCGCCCTGGCCTCACCGCCGAGCTCCGGACCGGGCAGCGCGCCGAGCGCGTCCGCCATGCCCAGCAGCTCCGCCATCGCGGTGGAGCCGGTGGGCCTGCCGTCGTCCGATCTCAAGTCCCCCTGGTGGGGCTCCGCGTGGTGGGCCTCCAGCGCCTCGGCGAAGGCCCTCGCCCGCCGGTGCTCCAGCATGTTTGCCGTCACGGGCCACACCTCCCTTCGTCGTTGTCGACTCCCCGGCCTGCCGGACGGTTGCCACGGCGGGCCAAAACCACTCCATCGGGTGAGCGTGGCCGATCCTGCTTGACCGACGGCCCGGCGGGGGCTTGCACGCTGGCCAACGAGCGGTGAGGGGAGTCGGTTACGCACGACCCCCCGTCGGCGTTAAGCAGAGCATGTGACCGCGCCTTCACCCGACCGGGCGGCCGGGACCGTCCGCCTGACGAACCGTCAGGCGGACCGTCGGCGCCCGTCACCGGGCGTCGGGCGGCAGCAGCCGGGCCAGGGTGCGCACCGCGCGGTACTGGAGCGTCTTGATGGCGCCCTCGTTCTTGCCCATGATGCGGGCCGTCTCCGCGACCGAGAGCCCCTGCAGGAAGCGGAGCGTGACGCACTCCTGCTGCTGCGGGTTGAGCCGCCGCACGGCGTCCAGCAGGGCCGCGTTGGAGAGCGACTCCAGCACCGACTCCTCGGGGCTGCGCTCGCACTCATTGGAGTCCAGCATCTCGCCGGTGGTGACCTCCAGCCGGAACCGGCTGGACTTGAAGTGGTCCGCCACCAGGTTGCGCGCGATGGTCACCAGCCAGGCGCCGAAGTCCCGGCCCTGCCAGGTGAAGGTGCCGATCCGGCGCAGCGCGCGCAGGAAGGTCTCGCTGGTGAGGTCCTCGGCGGTGGCCCGTCCGCCGACCCGGTAGTAGATGTACCGGTAGACGGTGTCGGCGTAGTGGTCGTACAGGCGGCCGAACGCCTCGCTCTCGCCGTTCTGGGCGCGCTCCACCAGCTCCATGATCGGGTTGTGCTCGGACTCCAGGCCGGGCGCGGGCGCGGTTCTGGCCCGGCCGCGGCTGCCGCTGCCGACCGCGCCGCGGCTGCGGGTCGGGGTGGAGCCGGTGGTGGTGGAGCGCAGCGCGAGGCCGGGGCCGGCCGCCAACGGCGCGCCCGCCAGGGCGGGTTGCGGCAGGTACAGCTCGAACTCGCGGATCGCGGAGCGCAGTCGTGCCAGGTGGGTACCGCGCAGGGTGAGGGGCGACGGGCGGGAGGAGGCAGGCGCGTCGTTCCGGACGGGTGGGTACACGGGACTCCCAGAGGCAGAACTGTGGACGGGTCACCTCCGCCTGCGCGGAGAGCACGCGCCCTGATCCCCCGTCACGGGTGACGTGTGGGTGGCGTGCATCCAGGAGAGAATAACGCTTTGTGCAATGACAGCTACACCCTGTGGCCGAAGTGGTCGTTTGAGATCCGCTTGGCGTGCATATGCGGCTGGAACTGACCGAAGGTGTCGCGGGGAGACTGCCTCAAAGTGAGTGACCATGCGCGCCTGGTGACAGATTCCGGAGCGGGGCGGCTGGTTTCCCGGGTTCGGGGCCCGGCAACCCCAGACTTTCCCGAGTCGCCGAACGATCGCTTCCGGTCACGGCCGGACGGGTTCGGAACGGCCCCGGCGGGGGCCGGAGTTCGCTCGGACGTGTGAGGCCGACCGGCGGGTCCCCGGCGCGTCACCCTGACGGGTGGTCAGGCGGCGTGCTGGCGCCGCCTGATGGCCACGGTGGCGGCGGCGGCCCCGGCCAGGACGCCCAGGCCGGCGGCGGCGGGCAGCCCGACCCGGGCGGCCTTGCGGCCGGTCCGGAAGTCCCGCACCCGCCAGCCGTTGGCCCGGGCGTGGCGGCGCAGCGCGGAGTCGGGGTTCACCACGTAGGGGTGGCCGACCAGGCCGAGCATCGGGATGTCGTTGGCCGAGTCGCTGAAGGCGGCGCACCGGTCCAGGTCGAGCCGCTCGCGGCGGGCCAGCGCGCGGACCGCGGCGGCCTTGGCCTCACCGTGCAGCAGGCCGCCGACCAGCCGTCCGGTGTAGACGCCGTCCACCGCCTCGGCCACGGTGCCGAGCGCGCCGGTCATCCCGAGCTGCCGGGCGATGATCCGGGCCACCTCCTGCGGGGCGGCGGTGACCAGCCAGACCCGCTGGCCGGCGTCCAGGTGGAGCTGGACCAGGGCCCGGGTGCCGGGCCAGATCTTCCGGGCGATGACGTCCTCGAAGATCTCCTCGCAGATCTCCTCCAGCTCGCTGGTCCGCTTGCCGGCGACCAGGCCGAGCGCCTTGTCCTTGGCGTCCGCCATGTGCGCCGGGTCCTCGGCGCCGTGCACCCGGAACCAGGCCTGCTGCCAGGCGAAGCGGGCCATGTCCCGCCGGGTGAAGAACTTCCGCCGGTACAGGCCGATGCCGAGGTAGAAGATGGCCGCGCCGCGCAGGATGGTGTTGTCGCAGTCGAAGAAGGCGGCGGCCCGCGGGTCGTCCGGGGTCGGCTGGTGGTCCCCCTCGGGGGCCTGCGTCCGCGCCGCGTCGGCGGCTGCCTCGCCGGCCAGCACCGTCTGCTCGTCCGGCGCCTGCCGTACCCGTGTGAGCCTTCTCAGGGCGACCATGCCACCGAGCATAGCCAGCCGCCGGGACTCTCCTCGTGACCAGCGCCTTCAGGGAGGGTGAACGGGAGCCCACCGGCGGACGCGCCCGCGCCCCCTCGGCGGCCGGTGCGGCGGGCACAATGGGGCGGGTGAGCCCACTGCTGCGACGCGACACCTCCAAGAAGCCGGCCGAGCGGACCGTGACCCTGATCGGGAAGCCCGGCTGCCACCTCTGCGACGACGCCCGGGAGGTGATCGCCCGGGTCACCGGGGAGCTGGGCAGCACCTTCGAGGAGCGGGACATCCTCCAGGACGAGGAGCTGTACCGCAGGTACTGGGAGCAGATCCCGGTGACCCTGATCGACGGGAAGCAGCACGACTTCTGGCGGGTCGACGAGCGCAGGCTGCGGGCGGCGCTGGGCGGTTGAGCCCGGGCCGGCACCCCTCCGATCGGCGGGGGTGCTTCTCCGAATCGTTGTCTCGAATATGAGGATCGGCTTAGGAAACGCCTGATGGTCGGCTTACGATCTAACACGTTTCTGTCCGCCGGGGGCTGGATGACGGAGGAGGGCGTTCATGCTCCCCGGTCGACAACTGCCGCCCCCGCGGGGCGGGTTCGCCGTGGTCGACGTCGAGGCCACCGGCCGCAGCCCGTGGCGGCACCGGATGGTCGAGGTCGGCGTGGTGCTGCTGGACGGTCAACTCCGCCCGGAGGGCGAGTTCTCCACCCTGATAGACCCGGTCGGGCCGGTCGGTCCGACCCATGTGCACCGCATCGCCCAGGGCGACGTGGTCGGAGCCCCGCGCTTCCGGGAGCTGGCCCCGCTGCTGCTCGACCTGCTCGGCGGCCGGGTACTGGTCGGACACCACGTCAGCTGTGACCGGGCCTTCCTGGAGCGGGAGTTCGCCCGCATCGGGGTGCCGCTGCCCGCGGTCCCCGCGCTCTGCACCCTCCGTCTGGCCCGGGCCCGCCTGCCCGGGGCCGGCGGGTACGGGCTGGCCGCCTGCGTGGAGACCGCCGGTCTCGGCTGGTACCCCGCGCACACCGCGCTCGGCGACGCCCGGGCCACCGCCGAGCTCTTCCGCCACCTGGCCGCCCGGGCCGAGTGGCAGGCCCCGCTGCACGAGGCGGCCGGGCTGCCCTGGCCCCGGCTGGCCGCCGCGCCGTCCCGCCGCCGGGCCGGCGAGCTGCCGCTGATCCGCCGCGAGGCGGTGCTCGGCCCGTGGCCCCGGGGGGTCGAGGCGCCGACGGTGCTGACCGCCCGGGCCACCGCCCCGGTGCCCTCCGCGTCCGGCGCGCGGCGGTGACCGTCCGCCCCGGTCCGGTACGGTGCGACCTGACGCAGTCCGCGGTCGGCTCCAGGACGTGCCGCCGCCGCGTGATGCGCGTCACTGTGGGCGGACAAAACGGACACCATCTTTGTGCACACGTTCACAAACGCATAGCCTGGCTGCCAAAGCCCAGCTTCACCCACAGGAGCACCGTGGCAATCGGCCGATCCACCCAGAGCACCTCGCAGACGCCCGAACCGGGCGCCGCGCGCCGACCCTCGCGTGCCCGGGGCATCCCGGAGGCGACCGTCGCCCGCCTCCCCCTCTACCTGCGGGCCCTGACCGCGCTCTCCGAGCGCTCGGTCCCCACCGTCTCATCCGAGGAGCTGGCCACCGCGGCCGGGGTCAACTCGGCGAAGCTCCGCAAGGACTTCTCCTACCTCGGCTCCTACGGCACCCGCGGCGTCGGCTACGACGTCGAGTACCTCGTGTACCAGATCTCCCGCGAGCTGGGCCTGACCCAGGACTGGCCCGTGGTCATCGTCGGCATCGGGAACCTCGGCCACGCGCTCGCCAACTACGGCGGCTTCGCCTCCCGCGGTTTCCGGGTCGCCGCCCTGCTGGACGCGGACCCGGCCGTGGTCGGTTCCACCGCGGCCGGCCTGCCGGTGCGTCACATGGACGAGCTGGAGTCCATCGTGGAGAGCCAGCACGTCTCGATCGGCGTGATCACCACCCCGCCCGGCGCCGCCCAGCAGGTCTGCGACCGCCTGGTGGAGGCCGGCGTGACCAGCATCCTGAACTTCGCCCCGACCGTGCTGACCGTCCCGGACGGCGTGGACGTGCGCAAGGTGGACCTCTCCATAGAGCTCCAGATCCTCGCCTTCCACGAGCAGCGCAAGGCCGGCGAGGAGCCCGGGCAGGGCGACTCGGTGCTCGACCGGGCCCCCGGTCCGGTCCGGGCCGCCGCCGCCAAGCTGCGCCGGGCCGCCGGCGGCACCGCCAAGACCGAGCCGGCCAAGGGCAAGCCCGCCGCCAAGGCCGGCGAGGGCGACCTCTCGGCGGTGATGCCCGCATGAGCATCCGTCGGATCCGCATCACCGAGGGGCGGGCATGAGTCTTCTCGTCGTCGGGCTGAGCCACCGCAGCGCGCCCGTCACCGTGCTGGAGCGCGCCGCGCTCACGGGGGAGACCCCGGCCCGCCTGCTGCACGACGCCGCCGCCGCCCCCGCGGTGGCCGAGGCCGCGCTGGTCAACACCTGCAACCGGATCGAGCTCTACGCCGACGTGGACAAGTTCCACGCGGGCGTCGCCGAGCTCTCCCTGCTGCTCGCCCACCACAGCGGCGTCGACCTCGAAGAGCTCACCTCGCACCTCTACGTGCACTACGAGGACCGGGCGGTGCACCACATCTTCTCGGTCGCCTGCGGCCTGGACTCGATGGTGGTCGGCGAGGGCCAGATCCTCGGCCAGCTGCGCGACGCGCTGGCCCGGGCCCAGGAGGAGCACACCGCCGGACGCGGGCTGAACGAGCTGTTCCAGCAGGCCCTGCGGGTCGGGAAGCGCGCCCACAGCGAGACCGGCATCGACAAGGCCGGGCAGTCGCTGGTCACCTTCGGCCTGGAGCAGGTCGCCGCCGGGGCCGGCGAGATCGCCGGCAAGCGCGCCCTGGTGGTCGGCGCCGGCTCGATGAGCTCGCTAGCCGCCGCCACCCTGGTCCGCGCTGGCGTCTCCGACCTGCTGATCGCCAACCGGACCGCCGAGCGCGCCGAGCGGCTGGCCGCCAACCTCGGCGCGCGCACGGTGGAGTTCGCCAAGGTCCGCGAGGCACTGGCCGACGTCGACCTGGTGATCTCCTGCACCGGCGCAGCCGGCGTGGTGATCACCGCCGAGGACGTGGCCGCCGCCACCGCCCTGCGCACCGGCGAGGGCCCGCTGGCCTTCCTCGACCTGGCCATGCCGCGCGACGTGGACCACGACGTGCACGGACTCGACGGCGCCCTGCTGGTCGACCTGGAGAGCCTCTCCCGGGCCCACGCCGCCACCCCCGGCGCCGGGGACGTGGACGCGGTGGTCGGCATCGTCTCCGACGAGGTCGACTCCTTCGCCGCCGCCCAGCGCGCGGCCCGGATCGCCCCCACCGTGGTGGCGCTGCGTCAGATGGCCTCCGAGGTCGTGCTCAGCGAGCTCGGCCGGCTCAACTCCCGGATGCCCGACCTGGACGAGCGCACCCGCGCCGAGGTCTCCCAGACCGTCAAGCGGGTGGTGGACAAGCTGCTCCACGCCCCCACCGTCCGGGTCAAGCAGCTCGCCGCCGAGCCCGGCGGCGCCGGGTACGCGGACGCGCTGCGCGAACTCTTCGACCTGGACCCGGCGGCGATCCAGGCGGTGGCCGGCTCACCGGCCGGCGCCCGCCCCAGGCCGCCGGCCCAGGCCGGACCGCCGGCTCCGGCCGATGCCGGACACGCGGGGGGCAGCCCCCGATGAACCACCAGACAGCCCACGAGCATGACCGGGACGATCACCTCATGAATGGTCAACTGACCGGCGGCGGACAGCCGCTGCGCCTCGGCACCCGCCGCAGCGCCCTCGCCATGACCCAGTCGGGCATGGTCGCCCGCGAGGTCGAGCGGGTCACCGGCCGACCGGTCGAGCTGGTCGAGATCACCACCTACGGGGACACCTCCCGGGAGGCGCTGGCCCAGATCGGCGGCACCGGCGTCTTCGTCTCCGCGCTGCGCGACGCGCTGCTGGAGGGTCGGATCGACCTGGCGGTGCACTCCCTCAAGGACCTCCCCACCGCCGCCCCCGACGGCCTCTTCCTGGCCGCCGTCCCCGAGCGCGAGGACAGCCGGGACGCCCTGGTGGCCCGCGACGGCCTGGCCCTCACCGAGCTGGTCGAGAAGCTGGCCGGCTCCGGGCACCCCGTCCGGATCGGCACCGGCTCCCCGCGCCGGATGGCCCAGCTCAACGCCTGGGCCCGCGGCCTCGGCGCCACGGTCGAGACGGTGGCCATCCGCGGCAACGTGGACACCCGGATCAACAAGGTCACCGCCGGCGAGCTGGACGCGGTGGTGCTCGCCACCGCCGGGCTCAACCGCCTCGGCCGCTCGGCCGAGATCACCGAGCACCTGGAGCCGGAGCTGATGCTCCCCGCCCCCGGCCAGGGCGCCCTGGCCGTCGAGTGCGCCGACCCGGCGCTCGCCGCTGTGCTGCGCGCCCTCGACCACACCCCGACCCGAGCCGCCGTCGCCGCCGAGCGGGCCCTGCTGGCCCGCCTGGAGGCCGGCTGCTCCGCCCCGGTGGCCGCCCTGGCCACCTGGCAGGGCACCGAACTGCGGCTGGAGGGCGTGGTCGGCACCGTCGACGGCGCCACCCTGCTGAAGATGACCGCCAACGGTCCGCTCACCCCCGACGAGACCGCCGAACGGCAGGCGGTGGCCCTCGGCCACGCGCTCGCCGAGCGGCTGCTCGAAGCGGGCGCGGCCAACCTGATGGGGGAGCGAGCCCGATGAGCGCCGCCGCCAACCTCGCCCACAACCCGGCCGCCCCGGCGGGCCGTTGCACCTTCCTGGGAGCGGGGCCGGGTGACCCGGGCCTGCTCACGCTGCGCGCGGTGGACGTCCTCTCCTCCGCCGACGTGCTGATCGCCGACCCGCTCACCGCGGCCGCCGTGCGCACCCACTGTCCGGTCGGCGTCGTGGTGCACAGCACCGTCGGCGAGGACTGCCCCGACGTGGCCGCCGTGGTCGCCGAGGCGGTCCGCAACGGCAAGCACGTGGTCCGCACCGTCGACGGCGACCCGGGCCTGGACGGCTGCGCCGCCGAGGAGATGCTCGGCTGCGCCAACGCCGCGATCCCCTTCGAGGTGATCCCCGGCGTCGCCCAGTCGGTCGGCGTCCCCGCCTACGCGGGCGTCCCGCTGCGCGGCAGCCAGGGCGCCGACGTCCGCTTCGTCGACGCGGCCGGCCTGCTGGCCGGCGGCAACATCGACCTCGGGATGCCGGAGACCACCCTGGTGGTCCGCACCACGCTGGGCCAACTCCCGGCCACCGCCCAGGCCTTGGTGGCCAACGGCCGCAAGCCCGAAGCCCCGCTCTCGGCCACCCTGTCCGGCACCACCACCCGGCAGCGCACCTTCACCGCCACCCTGGCCACCATCGCGGCCGACCTCAAGGCGGCCCGGGTGCTGCCCTCCCCGGTCTCCGCCCCGGTGGACCCCGCCACCTCGGTGATAGCCGTGGTCGGCGAGCAGGTGGCGCACCGCTCCTCGCACTCGTGGTTCGAGACCAAGCCGCTGTTCGGCTGGAACGTCCTCGTCCCGCGCACCAAGGAGCAGGCGCACGGCCTCTCCGACCAGCTCCGCTCCTACGGCGCGGTCCCGCAGGAGGTGCCGACCATCGCGGTCGAGCCCCCGCGGACCCCGCAGCAGATGGAGCGCGCCATCAAGGGCCTGGTGACGGGCCGTTACGAGTGGATCGCCTTCACCTCGGTGAACGCGGTGCGCGCCGTCCGGGAGAAGTTCGAGGAGTACGGCCTCGACGCCCGCGCCTTCGCCGGCATCAAGGTCGCCGCGGTCGGCGAGACCACCGCCCAGGCGCTGGTCGACTTCGGCGTGAAGCCCGACCTGGTGCCCAGCGGCGAGCAGTCCGCCGCCGGCCTGCTCGAGGACTGGCCGCCCTACGACCCGGTCTTCGACCCGATCGACCGCGTCCTGCTGCCGCGCGCCGACATCGCCACCGAGACCCTGGTGGCCGGCCTGGTCGAACTCGGCTGGGAGGTCGACGACGTGACGGCCTACCGGACGGTGCGGGCCTCCCCGCCGCCGGCCGAGACCCGCGAGGCGATCAAGGGCGGCGGGTTCGACGCGGTGCTCTTCACCTCCTCCTCGACGGTGCGGAACCTGGTCGGCATCGCCGGCAAGCCGCACAACGTCACGGTGATCGCCTGCATCGGGCCGGCCACCGCGAAGACCGCCGAGGAGCACGGCCTGCGGGTCGACGTGATGGCTCCGGCCCCGTCGGCCGCCGCACTCGCGCAGGCGCTGGCAGACTTCGGGGCGAACCGCCGCGACGCCGCCGTGGCGGCGGGCGAGCCCGTCTACCGCCCCAGCGAGCGCCGCCCCGGCTCCCGCCGCAAGGCCGCCCGCTAGGAAGTGGTTGCACCGGGGGCGCGAGGAACTGCGCGCCGGGGAACGGCAGCACCTGCAACTGGCTGACGGAGGTTCAGTTGCCACTGGTCCGCCTTCCGTACCCGCGCAGTTCCTCGCGCCCCCGGCATCACCGAGAAGGGATATCCGTTGTCCGCTGAGTTCCCGTACGTCCGTCCGCGCCGTCTGCGGCAGAGCCCCGCGATGCGGCGGCTGGTCGCTGAGACCAGGCTGCACCCGGCCGAGCTGATCCTGCCCGCGTTCGTGCGGGAGGGGATCACCGAGCCGCGGCCGGTGAGCTCGATGCCCGGGGTGGTGCAGCACACCCGGGAGACGCTGAAGCGGGCCGCCGCCGAGGCGGTGGAGGCGGGCGTCGGCGGGATCATGCTGTTCGGCGTGCCGCTGGTGCAGGACGCCACCGGCAGCGAGGGCACCAACCCGGACGGGATCCTGCAGCAGGCGATCCGGGACGTGGTGGCCGAGGTCGGGGACGACCTGGTGGTGATGTCGGACCTGTGCCTGGACGAGTTCACCGACCACGGGCACTGCGGGGTGCTGGGCGCGGACGGCGGCGTGGACAACGACGCCACCCTGAAGCGGTACGAGGAGATGGCCCTGGTCCAGGCCGAGGCCGGGGTCCACCTGGTCGGCCCGTCCGGGATGATGGACGGTCAGATCGGCGTCATCCGCAAGGCCCTGGACGCCAACGGGTACCAGTCCACCGGCATCCTGGCCTACACCGCCAAGTACGCCTCGGCGTTCTACGGGCCGTTCCGCGAGGCCGTCGGCTCCTCGCTCAAGGGCGACCGCAAGACCTACCAGCAGGACCCGGCCAACGCCCGGGAGTCGCTGCGCGAGCTGGAGCAGGACGTCGCCGAGGGCGCCGACCTGGTGATGGTGAAGCCCGCGATGGCGTACCTGGACGTGCTGCGCCAGGTGGCCGACGCCTCGCCGGTGCCGGTCGCCGCGTACCAGGTCTCCGGCGAGTACTCGATGGTCGAGGCGGCCGCGGCCAACGGCTGGGTGGACCGCGAGCGGATGATCCTGGAGACCCTCACCTCGATCCGCCGGGCCGGCGCCGGGCAGGTCCTCACCTACTGGGCCACCGAGGCGGCGCGCCTCCTCAAGTGACGCACGCCAAGGGCGCGGCACCCGGGGACGGGTGCCGCGCCCTCGTGCTGACGTGGTGTCAGTGGATCTCGGCGTGGCCCTCGCCGCCACCGGCGGCCCAGTCGTCGCCGGCCACGAACCACTGCTCGAAGCAGGCCTCGATGTGGCTGGTCTCGGCGTGGCCCCACTGCTCGGCGGCCAGGAACGGCTCGCTCGCGGTGGCGGCGAACTGGGCGCCGCCGTGAGCCTCGACGTGCGCGTAGGCGGGGGCCGAGACGCCGGCCAGGGCCAGGGTGGCGACCGCGGTGAGCGCGGCCTTGCCCAGGATGCTCTTCATGGTTTCCCTCTCTGCGTGACAGCAGTGTGACTACACGTGATCACAGAATCGGACGGCCGCGGCGCAGCACGCGCCAGGGCCGCCCACCGGCCACCCGAAGGAACCGCACTCCAACGAGTGGCCGGGGTCGCGGGGGAACGGAAAACCGCCGGGCCCGGGGGGAGTCCCCCGAACCCGGCGGTCGGCCTTACCCGGTTGATCAGCCGATCAGGTGGCTGACGCCACCGTCGCCCGAGCCCTGGGTGGCGGGGCCGACGTTGCAGGTCTGCTTCGGCTCGTTGTTGAGGACGTCCGCCTCGATCGGCACCGCGACACCGATGACGGCGACGGCGATGTTGTGGACCTCCGGCAGGCAGAGGTTCGGGTTGTCGAGGGTGTGGAAGTTCGGGGAGTGGTCGCCGTGGGTGCCGGTCGCGTTGGTGCCACCGTTGCCGGAGACGCCGACGGCGGAACCGTCAGCGTCGCCGATCGCCATGGCGGGGGCGGCGGTCATGGCCAGGCCGGCGGTGGCAACGCCGACAGCGGCGAGGGCCTTCTTGATCATTGTTCTGTTCCTTTTCGGACTTGATGGGTGTGGTGGAACGGGTGGTACTGGTCGGCCCCGGGTAGCGGGGCCGGGCCGGCGAGAGGTCAGCCGACCAGGTGCGAGACGCCGCCGTCGCCGCTGCCCTGGGTGCCGGGGCCGACCACGCAGGTCTGCTTCGGCTGGTTGCTCAGGGCGTCGACCTCGACCGGCACCGCGACGCCCAGAACGCCGACCGCGATGTTGTGCACCTCGGGCAGGCAGATGTTCGGGTTGTCGAGCACGTGGAAGTTCGGGCTGTGGTCGCCCCAGGTTCCCGTGGCGTTGGTGCCGCCGTGGCCGGAGAGGCCGGCCGCCCCGCCGTCCGCGTTGCCGATCGCGGAGGCCGGGACGGTACCGGCGGCCATGGCGGCGGCGGCCAGGCCGACTGCCGCGAAAGTCTTCTGGAGCATGGTGGAGATACCTCTCTTGATGAATCACCATCGGTTGCCGGCCCGTCCGGGGGGATTGCCTCCGACCGCCGTCCTGGCTGCGACAACGGGATCAAAGAGCGAGCGGCGGGAAAGTTACGCGGAATCTCGGGGATTCACCAACGGTCAGTCAAGATCCTCTGTGTCCGGTCGGATTATTAGGCCGAACCGGTCAACGCTCGCTATCCCGCTCCCGGATTGCTCGTTGAAGGGATTGATTTCCCAGGCCGGCCGAATCAGGCCGATGGGCCCTTCATATGACAGAACGGTGAACAGCATGAAGCTCTCCAAGCGCGCGGCCGGCGCGCTGCTGCTGGCGGTCGGCTCCGGTGTGCTCACGGGTCAGGCGGCGGCCGTGGCGGCTCCTGCCCACACCGAGCCGATGACGGCCGGTCAGGTCGCGGCGATGGAAGACCAGTTGGCCACCGAGGAGGTCCCCTTCAACATCCCGCTGGAGACGGTGAGCGAGCACCTCCCGATCTTCCCCGGGGACGGCCACATCTCGGGCGGGGTACCCACCTCGCTGGTGATGCCGCCGAAGCCGGACGAGGCGCCCGGTGGCCAGCTGATCCCCGAGCGGGTCGTGCCGGGCCTCGAGGTCGGCCGGATCGGGCCGCGCCTGCAGGCCGCGCTGCCGCTGCCCACCGCGGACCGCTCCACCGACCTGGGCGACGTCGCGCTGGACGCCCCGGCGGCCCCGCTGAACGCGCAGGGCCCGGACCTGACCCTCGGTCACCCCTTCGAGTGGGCCCAGGGCAACGCGGCCACCCCGGTGGACGACGTGCTGAGCGCCGGCGAGCTCGACCCGCAGCTGATCACCAACCCGGTGCAGGCCATCCCGGGTGCCAAGGCGAGCCTGGGCAAGGGCGAGGAGAAGCTCTCGGTCAGCGACTCGCTCTCCGACCTGACCGGCACCACCGCCGGCACCGTCCGCGAGGTGCTGGCCCAGGGCTGACCGGCCCGGTACGGCGAGGAGCCCGGCACCCCCGAGGTGCCGGGCTCCTTCCGCGTGCGCGTCCGTTCAGCCGGGCAGCTGGTCGATGACCCCGCCCACCAGCGGCAGGTCCTTGGTGCCGCCGCCCTGGCTCAGCGGCTGGGTGAGCGGGGCGGTGCCGACCGGGGCCAGGCCGTTGTCGGGCTCCAGCGAGAGCCCGTTGTTCAACAGGTCGGCGGAGGAGCCGGCCCACGGGTCGAGCCGGAGGGTCTTGGCCGGGCTGAGGCCGTGGCCGAGCCCGCCGGTGGCGCCCTCCAGACCGGCGGCGGCGTCGATCGGCTGCAGGCCGCCCACCGGCGGGGTGAGCCCGGCCGCGGCGGCGGGGGAGGAGAGCAGGAAGCCGGCCGCGAGCAGACCGAGGGCGGCGGCGGGGAGGTGGCGGGAGAGCATGGGGTTCGACTCCTCAGCAGGGCAGGGCAGGGTGCGGCAGTGCGGGGTGCGGCAGGGGGCGGGTCAGGGCCTGGACGGCGCGAAGCCCCCCGATCGGCGGACCGGGGGGCTGCACGCGCACGGGGTACCGCTGGTCACCTGGAGGGTGATCAGCAGTCCTCCTCGGGCATCGGCGGGGCGTCGACGTTGGCGCAGGAGTTGCCGAAGGCCGGGTTCAGCAGGCCGACCACGTTCACGGAGTTGCCGCAGACGTTGACCGGGATGTGCACCGGAACCTGGATGGAGTTGCCGGAGCCGACGCCGGGGGAACCGGCGGTGACGCCCTCGGCGGAGGCACCGGCGACGGCGGTGCCGGCACCCGCGGCGACGATGCCGACGACGGCACCCGCGACGGCGGCGGCCTTCTTGACGTTCTGCATGGGGTGATCTCCTCGATCAGGGAAGGGTGCCGGGCACCCGGCGCGGAGGCCGGGTGCCCAGCGGGTGGTGCTGCGTCAGGTGCGGCTGGGTCAGCCGACGTTGGCGCAGGAGTTGCCGAAGGCCGGGTTCAGCAGGGCGATCACGTTCACGGTGTTGCCGCAGACGTTGACCGGGATGTGGATCGGCACCTGGACGTTGTTGCCCGAGAGCACGCCCGGGGAGCCGGCCACGACGGCCTCGGCCTCGGAGCTGGCGAACGCGCCACCGGCGGAGCCGAGCACCAGGCCGGCCGCGGCGACGGAAAGGACAGCAGCCTTCTTGAAGCTACGCATGGGAAATCCTCCGTTTGAGCGGGCGAGCGGGAATGTCGCCCGAGAACTGGGGGTGTACCGTGTGGTGTCGCAATAGCGGCCCAAGTCCTGTGCGTCGCCCGTGGCTTGGGCGGTTCCGCGCGGCCGCTTCGTTCACGCCGCCCCCGTCATCAGTTCTCGCACGGTCGAGAACCGGACGCAATCGCGGCGCGCCCAGGAGGGTTCGAATTGCCCCACCTGGAAGTCATCGGACTGACTCGGCGTCAGTCTCAGGCGTTCAGGCAGGAGTTGCCGAAGGCCGGGTTGAGCAGGCCGACCACGTCGACGGTGTTGCCGCACAGGTTGACCGGGATGTGGATCGGGACCTGGACGTTGTTGCCGGAGAGCACACCGGGCGAGCCGGCCACGACGGCCTCGGCCGACGCGCCGCTGGTGTGGCCGTGACCGTGGCCGTGGGCGGCGGCGGCAGCGGCGCCGCTCAGCAGCAGGGCCGCGGTGGCGGCGGTGCCGAGGGTGCCGTAGGCGAGCTTGCGCATGGTGCGAGTCCCATTTCTTGCGGTGGTTCGATGCTTCGGTGTGGAGCCTGTTTCGCCAGGAAGAACGACGCAGTGCGCGGAGGGAAACGGGCGGATCCGAGCGGTGCGGGAGATCACCCGAATGGCACCGCTGCTGCAAGCGGGTGAATGTGGCCGGGGGTGCGCAACCCGTACGGCCAGGGCTCGTTGGAGTCGACGCACGCCCGTGCGCTTCCATGCTCGTCCGCTGTTGGTACGGCACCTGGAAGAACTGATCTACGAGGAGACTCACATGAGCGTCAAGAAGGTCGCCACCGTCGGCGCCGCTGTCGTTGGCATCGTTGCGGCCGGTGCGGGCACCGCGATGGCGAGCAGCTCCGCCGAGGGCGTCACCGCGGGTTCCCCCGGTGTCATCTCCGGCAACTCCGTCCAGGTCCCGGTTCACGTTCCGGTCAACCTCTGCGGCAACTCGGTCAACGTGATCGGCGCCCTGAACCCGTCGTTCGGCAACTCCTGCGCGAACGTCGGCTGAATTCAGCCGCGTAGCAGCTGAGTTGTACCCGAACAGCGCCTGACGCCGCGCGCGTCGGTCGCCTCTCGGTCGATTCCGCCGTACCCGAGCCGCCGTCCCCGCCTCCCCTCCTGAGGCGGTGGGCGGCGGCTCCGCGTCGTTCAATCACCCGCTGCACGAGGCTTGTTGCGTTACCGGTCAGTACCTAGCATGTGAGCCGGGCTCACCTTTTCCGGGCCCGCGCACCACGCACCAACTCCGGTCCCCCACCCTCCAGGAGTCACGCGTGCTCAGCTCACCACGTACCTCACCGGGAACGGCCCTGCTGGCCGCGGCCGGTCTGCTGCTCTCCCTCGCCGCCGGCGTCCCCACCGCCACCGCCGCCCCCGCCGCGCCCGTCACTGCCAAGCCGGCCGCCATCGTCGCCCTCGGCGACAGCGCCATCTCCGGGGAGGGCGCCGGGACGGACACCAACGACGCCTACACCCCCGGCACCGACACCCCCACCAACTACTGCCACCGGCACGGGAAGTCGGAGATCTTCGTCACCGACATCCCCGGCGTCACGCCGGTGAACCTGGCCTGCTCCGGCGCCCAGACCGGCGACCTGGTCAGCGACCCCGAGCTGGCCAAGGTCACCGGCCCCGGCAGCGGGGACTTCGGGGAGGAGAAGCAGGACGTCCAACTCGCCCGCACCGCCGCCCAGTACGACGTCAAGATGGTGGTCGTCACGATCGGCGCCAACGACGACTTCGACTTCAGCGGGATCATGATGAGCTGCCTGGAGCAGTACTTCCCGATCCCCAAGGACAAGGGCTGCCGGGACACCATCGGCAGCGAGGCGATCACCGCCCGGGCCGAGCGGGTCAAGCCCAAGGTGGTGGCCGCGCTCACCAGCGTGCGCAACACCATGCGGGCCGCCGGATACGCCGACTCCGCCTACCAGTTGGTGTACCAGTCCTACTTCACCCCGATCACCCCGGACATCCGGCGCAACGACTACGTCGGCAAGGTGGCCGACGGCTGTCCGGCCTTCCCCGAGGACCTGGCCTGGGGCCACAACTGGGTGGTGCCCACGCTCAGCGACGCACTGCGCGAGGCCGCCTCGCGGGTGCCGGGCGTGCGCTACCTCGACCAGCGCCGGGTCTCCTACGGCCACGAGGTGTGCGCGGGCTGGAGCAGCTCGCCGTACGAGTACACCAACGGCGACGTGATCGACCTCTCCGAGCGGGACCGCAACGGCTGCGACCACGAGATCGGCATCCCGGGGGTCTGCATGAACATGGTGCGGCAGTCCTACCACCTGCGGGTGGCGGGCTACCGCGGCGAGGGCGTCTGCCTCGGTCAGTTCTACCAACGGCCGGAGCTCCCCGAGGCGTTCTGCACCCTCAATCCGCAGAACACCACCTCGATCCAGCCGCTGACCCCCGGCCGGCCCTTCCCCGACAAGCCCGAGGCCGGCTCCTGGTACCAGCTCACCAACCTGGCCACCGGGCAGGTGCTGGACTTCGCCGGCGGCGGCACCTACGGCGACTCCACCAACGGACGGGCCGCCATCGGCTACCGGGCGACCGGTGGGCTGAACCAGTCCTTCGTCCTCAACTCCCGCCCGGCCGGCGGCTTCTCGCTCACCTTCAGCGGCAACGAGTCCATGTGCCTGGACGCCGCCGGCGGCTCCACCGCCCCCGGCACCCGGCTGCTCCAGTGGGCCTGCCACGGCGGTGACAACCAGCGCTGGCTGATGCGCCCGGCGGCCGCCGGGGGCTACGAACTCGCCTCGCCCGGCGGCCGCCGGGGGCTACGAACTCGCCTCGCCCGTCGACCAGTCCAAGGTGATGGCGCTCTCCACCGCCAAGGACGCCCAGGGCAACCGGGTGGTCGAACTCGCCTCCTCCACCGGCGCGGCCGAGCAGCGCTGGCAGATCACCAAGCTGGGCATCGCGTACCTGCCCTGATGCCAGGGCCGCCTCCTCGGTGGGGCCGAGGAGGCGGCCCGAGGCCGGGGCCCGACCCGTGGGGGGTCGGGCCCCGACCGTTCAGACCGCCTCGCCGACCACCCGGGGCAGCCAGTCGTCCAGTCGGGAGAACGCGTAACCGAGCTCGCGGGCGCGGGAGTTGTCCATCCCGTAGTAGTGCCCGAAGGAGAACGGCGAGGGCTCGGGGCCCTCCGCGAAGCGGGCGGCGGGCAGTCCGTGGCGCTCCAGCAGGGCGCAGAGCTCGCGCACGTCCACCTCGCCGGTGGAGCAGGCGTTCACCGGGCCGGTGAAGTCCTGGCCCGCGGCCCAGGCCAGGAAGCGGGCGATCTCGCCGTACTCGGCGAAGGTGGCCGGGGCGGCCGGGCGGTGCACGGTGATCGCCTCGCCCGCGCGCATCCGCTCCGCGTAGTGCGCCAGCCGCCCGGTGAAGTCGGCCGCGCCGCCGCCCAGCACGTGCGCCGTGCGCACCGCCGCGTACGGCAGCCCGCCCTGCCGGGCCAGCACCGCCTCGGCCCGCCGCTTGCCCTCGGCGTAGCCGTCGCCGACGGGCTCCGCCCCCGGCCAGGCCGCGGCGTCGAACTCGCCTTCCCCCAGCGGCTTCCCGGGCACGCCGCGGACGTGGTCGTAGACCTCGCAGGTCGAGGTCATCAGGTACCGGCCGGCCCGGCCGCCGAAGACCCGCAGCGCCACCTCGGCCTGCTCGGGCCGGTAGAGCACCTGGTCCAGCACCACGTCGAAGCTCGCGTCCCCCAGCGCCGCGGCCAGCGCGGCCTCGTCGTCCCGGTCGGCCCGCACGTGCCGCACCCCGGGCGGGGCCTCGGCCGACCCCCGGTTCACCAGGGTCACCCGGGCGCCGCCGTCCCGGAGCAGCTCCACCACCCGCCGGCCGAAGTACCGGCTCCCGCCGATCACACAGATCTCTCGCATGCACACCCCAACTCCGACGGGCCACGGAGTCTTCCAAGATCCACCGTCCGAAAGGCGGTTCACCTGGTGGACAGCTCTGCGGCCGCCCCGGCCGATCGAGCAGGATCGGGCACCACCTCGCCTTCCGGGAGCCCGCGATGTCCAGCCCTGCCCGCCCCGCCCAGACGGTCCTCGCCGCCGACCGGATCGCCGCCGTCGCCGAGGAGCACGGCACCCCGGTCTGGATCTACGACGCGGAGACCATCCGGGGCCAGATCGCCAAGCTCCGCGGCTTCGACACCATCCGGTACGCCCAGAAGGCCAGTTCCAACACCCACCTGCTGCGGCTGATGCGGGAACAGGGCGTGGCGGTGGACGCGGTCTCGCTCGGCGAGCTGGAGCGCGCGCTGCGGGCCGGCTACCAGCCGCGGGGCGAGGACGAGCCGGTGGTGTTCACCGCCGACCTGCTGGACCGGACCACCCTGCGCCGGGTGGTCGAGCTGGGCGTGCCGGTCAACGCCGGCTCCCCCCAGATGCTCGACCAGCTGGGCCAGGCCTCCCCGGGCCACCGGGTCTGGATACGGATCAACCCCGGCTTCGGGCACGGCCACAGCCGCAAGACCAACACCGGCGGGGAGCAGAGCAAGCACGGCATCTGGCACGAGCACCTGGCCGAGGCGCTGGAGCTGGTGGACCGTCACGGCCTGGACCTGACCGGCTTCCACATGCACATCGGCTCCGGAGTGGACTACGGCCACCTGGAGGCGGTCTGCGAGACCATGGTCAAGCAGGTCCGGCTGGCCGGGCGGGACGTCCGGGCGATCTCGGCGGGAGGCGGGCTCTCGGTGCCGTACGCGCCGGGCGAGCCGGAGGTGGACACCGAGCGGTACTTCCGGATCTGGGACGCGGCCCGGCGGGAGCTGGCCGCCGAACTCGGCCACCCCGTCCGGCTGGAGATCGAGCCGGGCCGCTTCCTGGTGGCCAACTCCGGGGTACTGGCAGCCGAGGTGCGGGCCCACAAGCCGGTCGGCTCCAACCACTTCGTCCTGGTGGACGCGGGCTTCAACGACCTGATGCGGCCCGCGATGTACGGCAGCGCCCACCGGGTCAGCGCGATCCGCGGCGGCGCTCCGCTGACCACCCCGCCGGTGGACACGGTGCTGGCCGGTCCGCTCTGCGAGTCCGGCGACGTCTTCACCCAGGCCCCCGGCGGGGACGTGCTCGCCGTTCCGCTGCCCCGGGTCGAGGTGGGGGACCTGGCCGTCTTCCACGACACCGGGGCCTACGGTGCGAGCATGTCCTCCACCTACAACACCCGCCCGCTGATCCCCGAGGTGCTCGTGGACGGCGACGAGGCCAGGCTGATCCGCCGCCGCCAGACCATCGACGAACTGCTCGACTTGGAGGCCTGACCCTCGCCGGGGCGCCCCGCGTGAGCGCCCCGCAGGGGCGCGAGGAACTGCGCGCAGGGGAACGGCAGCACCTGCAACTGGCTGACGGAGCTTCAGTTGCAGGTGCGCCGCCTTCCGGACTCGCGCAGTTCCTCGCGCCCCTGGGTCGCTGCCCTGCCGTGCCGGAGGCGCTACTCGTGCCGCAGGGCGTCCGGGCGGAGCAGCTTGAGGAGGGGCGGCAGGCCGGCCGCCGTGGCCAGCAGGACCGCGCCCGCCGCGCAGGCGGTCAGGGCCAGCATGGAGCCCCAGTCCATCAGGAACTCCAGCCCGGCGGTGAACTGGAGCAGTGCGCCCGTGCCCAGCCCGGCGAGGGCGGCCAGCACCAGGCCGAGCGCCATCGGGACGGCGGTCTGCCAGAGCACCGAGGCGGCCAGCACCCGGCGCCGGGTGCCGAAGGCGTAGAGCACGCCGAGGATGCGGCGCTGCTCGCGCAGCCGCTCCAGCTGGCCGACCAGCAGGCTGACCGCGACCAGCAGCAGGGTCAGCCCGGCCCCGGCGGTGAGCACCCGCGTGACGGCCAGGTAGGTGTGGTCCCGCTCGGCCGTCAGCGGGGTGCGGGTGCGGGCCTGCGGGGAGATCACCATGGCGTCGGTGGTCAGGCGGGCCACCGGGTCGGCCACCGCCTCGTCCATGGAGACCAGGACGGTCGCGGGGTGGCCGCGCAGCACCCCCTCGGGGGCCGCGCGCGGGGTGAGCAGCAGGGTGCCGCCCGGGCTGTACAGGGCGGTCGGGTCGACGCCCGGCCGGCTCGGCACGGTGGCGGTGACGGGCGGGACGGTCCACTCGGGTGCCTCGCCGCCCCGGTGGCTCAGCGCCCGGACCCGATCCCCGGCCCGCAGCACCTCGCCGGGCGCCTGCCCGATCCCGGTCGGGCCGGTCAGGAAGGCGTCGCCGTCCTGACAGGAGGTCAGCACCGCGAACTCGGCCAGCACCGTGCAGTCGGCGATCCGGACCTCACCGCCGTCCCACTCCCGGCCGGGCGGGCCGCTGAGCAGGAAGTCGGTGAACCCGGTGGTGCGGGCCACGCCGGTGGAGCGGGCCAGCCGGTCGGCCAGTTCGAGCGAACGGGCGCCGCCGCCGGGGAACTCCACGCTGTACCGGTACCGGGCGGCCGCGGCGTCCGGCTGCCGCACCGAGTAGGCACCGCTGACCCCGAAGAACAGGGTCTGGAGCGCGATCGCCCCGGCGACCGTGACCACCACGCCGCTGACTGCGGTGGCCGCCGGGCCGGCGCTCAGCTGGAGCCGGCGGACCGCCAACTGCCAGGAGAGCGGCCCCCCGCCGGCCCGGTGGATGAGTGCCTCGACCAGCCAGGGGAGCAGTGTGCAGACCGCCAGCAGCACCAGCAGCACGCCGACCGAGACCAGCAGCGATCCGAAGGTGCCCTGCACCGGGTTGAGCAGGCCGTCCGCGTCGGCGAAGCCGGGGCCCCCGGGGCCGGGCAGCGCCATCGCGCCGAGGGCCACCAGCAGGCCGAGGGCCGCCAGCGCCAGCCGCCACCAGATCCGCCGCCGCTCGCGCCCGGAGCGCCGGACCACGCCCAGCGGATCCACCGTCACCCGGCGCATCGCGACGAGCGTGACCAGCACCGCGAGCGCGGGTACCGCCAGGGCGACGGCGAGGGCGATCGCCGGGTGCGGGGAGACGTCGCCGGCGAAGAAGCTGAAGCCGGCCACGGTGACCTGCTCCAGCAGCTGACGGCCGATCAGGAAGAGCGCCAGGCCGAGGACGAGCCCGAGCGCCGAGCCGACCAGCGACTCGCCGGCCGCGAACCAGGCGGTCATCCGCCGGTCCGCCCCGGCCAGCCGGAGCGCGGCCAGCCGGCGGTCCCGGCGCTCGCCGCCGAAGCGGGCGGCGGCGGCCAGGAAGACGCCGACCGGGGCGAGCATCACGATCAGGCCGACCGCGTTGAGCAGCACCAGCCGGGAGTCCATCGCCTTGGCCGGGGCGGAGTACCCGTACCGCTCGACCCGCAGGGCGCCGCCGTCCACGGTCAGCGCGTCGGAGCCGAGCACGAAGGAGTACTGGCCGGGGCCGAGCAGGCCGTCCGGGCCGACGGTGCCGGTCACCGGGTAGGGCAGCCGCTCCCGGAGCAGCTCGCTGCCGGGCTCGGCGAGCAGCCGGGCGAGGGCGGGCGAGACGGCCATCCGGCCCGGTTCCGGGAATGCGGCCAGGCCCGGGGGGAGGGCGGCACGGGCGCCTTCGCGGCGCACGACCCGGCCCCGGACGGGCTCACCGTCGAAGGTGGTGTCGGCCACCGCGAGGAGCACGCTGCGGTCGGTGGGGGCGGCGATCCCGTCGTCCCCGAAGGTGTCGTTCTGGACGTACAGCCGCGCGTTCCGGTGATCGAGGATGCCGGGAAAGGAGGCGGTGAAGAGCAGCAGTGCCACGCCGAGGGCGACCCCGGCGGCGGTCATCAGCAGGCGGCCCCAGCCCTCCCGTCCGCTGCCCAGCGCCAGCCGGGCGCCGAGCGCCAGCTGCGCGGGGGCGCGCAGACGTCCGGTGGTGGTGCTCATGCGGCGGTCTCCAGGTCGGTGGTGCGGCCGTCCCGGACGACGATCTCACGGTCGGCGTACGCGGCCACCCGGGGTTCGTGGGTGACCAGCACCACGGCGGCGCCGGTCTCCTTGGCGGCGGAGGCCAGCAGCGACATCACCCGCTCGCCGTTGAGCGAGTCCAGCGCGCCGGTCGGCTCGTCGGCGAAGACCACCGAGGGACGGGTGATCAGCGCCCTTGCCACGCCGACCCGTTGGCCCTGCCCGCCGGAGACCTCGCCGGGCCGCTTGGCCGCCAGCTCGGCGACCTGGAGGCGGTCCAGCCACTCGGCCGCCTCCTGCTCGGCCGCCGCGCGGCGCACGCCGTTCAGCCGCAGCGGCAGGGCGACGTTCTCCAGGCAGCTCAACTCCGGGACCAGCTGGCCGAACTGGAACAGGAAGCCGAACTCGGTGCGGCGCAGCTCGCTCAGCTCGGCGTCGCCGCAGTCGGTGAGCTGGCGGCCCCGGTGGCTGACCGAGCCGGCGTCGGGGCGGGTGATCCCGGCCAGGCAGTGCAGCAGGGTGGACTTGCCGGAGCCCGAGGGGCCCATCACGGCGAGGATCTCACCGGCCTCGACGGTGACCGAGGCGTCGGTGAGGGCCTGGGTGGGGCCGAAGGCCTTGGTCAGCCCGCGGGCGGAGAGCAGGGTGGCAGGGGAGGTCATGCGGCTGACTATACACACGAGGTATACACGCAGTGCATAGGGGGCCGGAGCGAGGGTGATGCCGACGGGGATCCGGTCATCCGTGCAGGTCGGGGCCCTGTGGGGCGGTGCGGTCCGCGCCCGGTCCGCCGACGGGCCGCTCCCGGAGCGTCCGCGGTCAGTCCGGGAGCGGCCCGGCGGGCGGGGCGGCGAGCAGCTCGCGGACGGCCTTGGCCTCGGGGGCGCCGAGCCGGTCGAAGAGGGCCAGCGCGGCGTGCAGCCGGCCGCGGTCCCCGGTCGCCCGGCCGAGCACCGTCTGGGCCAGCGCCTGGCCGTACGTGCGGCCCACCTCCTCGGTGATCTCCAGGGCGCGCGAGGCCAGCCCGACCGCCTCCGGGCGCCCCTGGTCGAGGCGGCACTCGGCCAGCCGGGCCAGGGTCAGCCCCTCCCAGTCCCCGGGGCCGTGCAGGCGGAACAGCTCCAGCGCCTCGGTCAGCTGCTCCGCCGCGGCCGCCGGCTCCCCGGCCTGCCGCAGCACGCAGCCGTACTGGTACAGCACCCGGGCCAGGCCGGAGCCGGTGGCCACCTCCCGGGCGTCGTGCGCGGCCCGCCGGGCGTCCGCCACCGCGCGCTCCGGGTCGCCCAGCGCCAGCCGGACCCGGGAGATCGCCGAGAGCACCCGGGCGGCACTGCCCCGGTCGCCGGTCCGCTCCGCCAGTTCCCGTGCCAGCAGCAGGAGTTCGAGGGCCCGGTCGGGCTGCCCGGTGGCCAGCCGGAGCACTCCGAGGGCGTTCGCCGCCAGGTGCCGCCCGACGGTGTCCCGGGCCCGCTCGGCCAGCTCCAGGCTCCGGGTCAGCTGACGCTCCGCCACCCCGTAGGCGTCGGTGCCGTAGTGCAGCACCCCGGCCAGGTAGTGCGCCCGGCCCTCGGCGGCCGGCGCGTCCTGCTCCCAGGCCGCCCCGGCCGCCAGCTCGATCAGCCGCTGGAACTCCCGACGGTGCGCCGGGCCCTCGACCAGGCCGTACCAGACCAGCAGCAGGTCCACTGAGGGCCGGGCGCCTGAGGGGAGTTCGCGCAGCGCCCGCTCCACCGTCCCGGCCAGCAGGTCGTGCCGCTCGCGCAGCCAGCGCCGGGCGGCCGCCGCATCGGCCGGCACCAGCCCCGGGCCCTCGGTGGGGTGCAGGCCGTGGTGCAGCGCGTGGTCCGGTTCGATCAGCCGGGCGGCGTTCACGGTGGTGGCCAGCAGGTGGTCGAGCAGCCGGGCCAGCGCGGCCTGCCGCTCCTCCACCGGGTCCAGCTGCTCGGACAGCCGTCGGGCGTACCGCCGCAGCAGGTCGTGGTACCGGTAGCTGTCCGAGCCGTACGGCTCCAACAGTCCGGCGTCCACCAGGAGTTCGGTCAGGTCCTCGGTCTCCTCCGGGCCCCGCCCGAGCAGGGCGGCGAGCGCGTCCAGCGGCAGCTCCACCGCCTCGGCGACGGCCGCCAGCCGGAAGGCGCGGGCCGGCTCGGCCGCCAGCTCGGACAGGCCCAGCTCCAGGACCGCCTCCAGCGCCGGGCCGCCGCCGGTCCTCGGCTCGCCGGGCCAGCGGTGCGCGGCCCGCAGCCGGTCCGCCAGCTCGGCCGCCGAGGGCGCCCCGGCGCCGTCCTGCGCCAGCCGCCCGCCGGCGATCCGCACCGCCAGCGGCAGTCGGCCGCAGAGCTCGGCCAGTTCGCGCGAGGCCCGCGGATCGGCCGCCACCCGCTCCGGGCCGGCCACCGCCGCCAGCAGCTCCACCGACTCCCCGGCGGTCAGCGGCTCCAGCTCGAACTGCCGCGCCCCGGGCGGCCGCAGGGAGCGCGAGCGGCTGGTGACCAGCACCGCACAGCCACCGCTGCCCGGCAGCAGCGGGCCGATCTGCCCGGTGCCCCGGGCGTCGTCCAGCACCACCAGCACCCGGCGGCCGGCCAGCAACGACCGGAACAGCGCCGCCCGTTGGTCCACGTCCTCCGGGATCGAGGCGGGCGGGGTGCCCAGGGTCTGCAGGAAGCCGGCCAGCACCGCCCCGGCCTCGGCCGGCGCCGGGCCCGCTCCGTGCAGGTCCGCGTGGAGCTGGCCGTCGGGGAAGCGCTCCTGCACCCGGTGCGCCACGTGCACCGCCAGGGCGGTCTTGCCCACCCCGCCCGGGCCGGTCACGGCGCAGACCGGCACCGCGCCGTCCGGATCGGGGCGCAGGTACCCGTCGAGCTGCTCGACGGCCTCCCGGCGGCCGGTGAACCCGGCCACGTCGGCGGTCAGTTCACGGGGCGTCGGCAGGCCGGGGGCGGTGGCCGGGCGCAGCGGCCGGGGGCGGCGGGGCGCGGTGGCTGCGGTCGCCGCGGTGGTCCCCGGGGTCGTGCCCAGGGGGTCCCTCGGGGCGGGGACGGAGGGCGAGGGGCGCGGAGCACCGCCCGGCCGCCCCGCGTGTCCCGGGTGCTCCGCGCGTCCCGGGTGCGCTGCGTGCGCCGCGGGGTCCACCGGGCCGCCCGAGCCCTCGGGGCCGGGGACGTCCAGGGTCGGCCGGTCCAGCGGAGGGCGGTCCAGCACCGGGCCGTCCAGGGTCGGATCGGCCGTCAGGATCCGCCGCTGCAGGTCCGCCAGCCGCACCCCCGGCTCCACCCCGAGCTCGGCCCGCAACAGCCGCCGGGCATCGGCGAACACACCGAGCGCCTCGGCCTGCCGCCCACTGCGGTACAGCGCCAGCATCAGCTGCGCCCGGGGCCGCTCGCGCAGCGGATGGGCGGCCGCCAGCGTCTGCAGCTCGGCCACCGCCTCGGCCGGCCGGCCCGCCGCCAGCAGGCAGTCCAGCACCTCCTCCTGGGCACGCAGCCGCAGCTCGGTCAGCCTGGTCCGCTGCCGCTCCGCGTGCGGTCCGGGCACCCCGGCCAGCGCCGTCCCGCTCCATTCCGCCAGCGCCCGGCTGAGCGTCAGTTCCGGCCGCGGTCCGCCTCCCGGCGCCGCGCGACCGCGGGCCGCGACGGCGCGCGGAGCCTCGGCGGCCTCCGCCAGCAGGCGCTCGAACCGGTGGGCGTCCACCGTCTCCGGCGCCACGGCGAGTGCGTGGCCGCCGGGCACCGAGCGCAGCACCGCGGCCGGTCCGCCGCCCGTCCGCTCCGGCTCCAGCGCGGTGCGCAGCCCCCGGACGTACCGGCGCAGCGCCTCCGCCGCGCGCTCGGGCGGGCGCCGCCCCCAGAGCGCCTCCACCAGCTCCTCGGTGCCCACGGGCTGACCCGGCCTCAGCAGCAGCACCGCCAGCACCGCCCGCTGCTGCGGGGGGCCGAGCTCTAGCTCGCGACCGTCCAGGCGGGCGCGCACCGGGCCCAGCAGCTGGAAGCAGTAGCCCTCGTCCGGGTCGTACCCCTCCGGCCCGGACGGCCCGTGCCCGGGCACGGCCGGTACCGGTGCCCCCTCGTGCCGCCCGGCCCGGGCGGTGCGCTCCGCCATGTGGTCCCCCCACTGTTCGCTCCGCCCACGTCCGATCCCCGATATCCGGAGCGGGCGGCCCCACGGTACACCGGAGTCCCGGCGTTGATCGTTTGTCGACCGGCGGCCGGCCGCCGCGGTCCCCCCGGTGGTCCGCCCGTCGCCGACCACCGCCCCCGAGGAGGAGAAGCGCCGACGGACGTGATTCCGTCACACCTCCACCCGGCCGCGCACACATCCGGCCGGGCGGACTCCCCGTGCTGACGGATCGTCAGTCGTGCGTCCGGGCAAGCGGGTCGGGGTCCGCTCCCCTGGGGCTGGCCCCTCGGGCACGCCGGGAACTGACGGAGTCAACGCTGAGCCCGACCGGGACGCAGACCAGTGGGAGTAGGGACATCGTGCGGGAGAGCATCAGACGTGGCCTGTTCAGCTGTCTGGCGGCGGTGGCCCTCGCCGCTGCCGTCCCGGCCCTTCCGGCCGGAGCGGCCCGGTGCTGGACCTCGGCGGCACGAGGAGAACGTGACGCCCCGCCAGCTCTCCTGCGGCATCGCGATGTTCGCCATCCTGGACGGCGGCAGCGCCACCGGCCCGGGTTTGGTCCGGCTGACCGACTAGCCCGGCACCTACTACCGCCCGGCCGTCGGCGCGCCGACCCCGCAGACCTTCGTGGACGAGCAGAGCCTGCCGGCCAGCCGCCTCTGGGGCCAGGGCGCCCGCCTCGACGTCGAGCGCGTCACCGTCACCTCGTCCTGACCCCGCCCCTGCCCGGCCCCGCCCACCACCGGGGCCGGGCAGGGCCGTCTCCCCGACGGGTCAGGGCCAGACGAGGCAGTAGAGCTGGTGGCCGGCGTCGTGGAGGCGGTTGGCGAAGTCCTGCCACTCGTGCAGCATCGTGTAGATGACGAAGGCGTCCCGGGGGCCGCGCCGGTCGGGGACGGTGGACCAGATGAAGGCGGCGGCGCCGAGTTCGGTCTCGTCGGCCTTGCGCAGGGGTTCGACGACGGTGTGGGGGAGCTGGACCACGGCGTAGTCGGGGTGGAGGACGACCAGTTCCAGCGGGGGCACCTGGTGGAGCGGGACGCCCTGGATGCCGGTGAGGACCATGGCGGACATGGTCTCGGGCTTGATCTTGGTGGAGAGGTGTCCGTTCGGTGAGCCGCTGGTCTCCATCAGGTCGCCGAGGCGGCCGAGCGAGCCGAGCTCGCCCGCGTCGAGGCCGAGGCCGCCGGGGCCGAGGGCGGTGGGGACTCTGGCGGCGGTGGCCCGGTCGGGTGCTCCGAAGTACTT
Source organism: Kitasatospora sp. NPDC004289 (assembly GCF_053602875.1). NCBI lineage: Bacteria > Bacillati > Actinomycetota > Actinomycetes > Kitasatosporales > Streptomycetaceae > Kitasatospora > Kitasatospora sp. NPDC004289. The sequence continues at coordinate 28,078 of NZ_JBSGEL010000013.1, forward strand.
GTAGGTGACTCCCACGCTGCCTTCACCCCGCTTTCCCCTGCCCGAACCCGTACCCCCACCAGCAGCACCGGCACGCCAGGCACGCCGACGGGAGCCACCCGCGGCCTCCTCGTGGCCGTCCTGCGCCTCGGACACTCGGACCATCCTCACCGGAATTCGCCGGAATCGACAGACCCCCGCACGCTCGGTGTCCCTCCGAACGTGCCAACTACCCGCTCCACGCCGCCGTACACGGCCTGCCTGTCACATTCCGACGTGCGTGTGCCACGGCGGACGGACCGTCAGGTGCGGGGCGGTACGGACAACCGTACCGACGACACTACAGACCGTACAGTCCGGTTCGGTCACACCCCGGCACATCTCCGATCATCGTTCCAGATGATCGGGTCCGACATGCGGAGGTCCAGGACACGATTTGAGACCATGTCCCGGTGACCAACCCGAAGAGCTACCCCTACGAGGCCCCGCAGAGCCAGTCGCTGTTCGACCGCGCGTCGGTCGTGACCCCCGGCGGCGTCAACTCCCCGGTGCGCGCGTTCCGCGCCGTCGGCGGCACCCCGCGGTTCATGGTGTCCGGCACCGGCCCCTACCTGACCGACGCGGACGGCCGCGAGTACGTCGACCTGGTCTGCTCCTGGGGCCCGATGATCCTCGGCCACGCCCACCCGGCGGTGGTCGAGGCGGTGCAGCGGGCCGTGGCCCTCGGCACCTCCTTCGGCACCCCGGGGCAGGGCGAGGTCGAGCTGGCCGAGGAGATCGTCGACCGGATCGCCCCGGTCGAGCAGGTCCGGCTGGTGTCCAGCGGCACCGAGGCGACCATGTCGGCGATCCGGCTGGCGCGCGGCTTCACGGGCCGGGCCAAGGTGGTGAAGTTCGCGGGCTGTTACCACGGTCACGTGGACGCGCTGCTGGCCGCGGCCGGTTCCGGCGTCGCCACCTTCGGCCTGCCGGACACCCCGGGCGTGACGGGGGCTCAGGCGGGCGACACCATCGTGCTGCCCTACAACGACCTGGCGGCGGTCCGGGCGGCCTTCGAGCAGAACCCCGGCCAGATCGCCTGCGTGATCACCGAGGCCTCCCCGGGCAACATGGGCGTGGTGCCCCCGCTGCCCGGCTTCAACAAGGGCCTGTCCGAGCTCTGCGCCGCCAACGGCGCGCTCTTCGTCTCCGACGAGGTGATGACCGGCTTCCGCACCTCCAGGGCCGGCTGGTACGGCGTCGAGGCGGCCCACGAGGGCTGGGCTCCGGACCTGCTGACCTTCGGCAAGGTGATGGGCGGCGGCTTCCCGGCCGCGGCCTTCGGCGGCCGCGCCGACGTGATGGGCCACCTGGCCCCGGCCGGTCCGGTCTACCAGGCGGGCACCCTCTCCGGGAACCCGATCGCCACCGCGGCCGGCCTGGCCCAGCTGCGGCACTGCACCGACGAGGTGTACGCCAAGGTCGACGCGGTCTCCGCCGAGATCTCCGGCCTGGTCTCCGCGGCACTGGCCAAGGAGGGGGTGGCGCACCGCCTGCAGACCGCCAGCAACATGTTCTCGGTGTTCTTCCTCGACGAGGCGGTCACCAACTACGACGAGGCGAAGCGTCAGGAGTCCTTCCGCTTCACCGCGTTCTTCCAGTCGATGCTGTCGCAGGGGGTCTACCTCCCGCCGTCGGCCTTCGAGTCCTGGTTCGTCTCGGCCGCGCACGACGAGCGCGCCGTGGAACTGATCGCCGCAGCCCTGCCCGCCGCCGCCCGCGCGGCGGCCGAGGCGCGGGCCTGACCCGGGGGAGCCCGAAGAAGTGAGCAACAAGGACATCACCGTCGTCCACCTGATGCGGCACGGCGAGGTGCACAACCCGGAGGGCATCCTCTACGGGCGCCTGCCGGACTACCACCTCTCCGAGCTCGGCCGGCAGATGGCCGACCGGGTCGCCGAGGACCTGGCGGGCCGGGACATCACGTACGTGGTGGCCTCCCCGCTGGAGCGCGCCCAGGAGACCGCCGAGCCGATCGCCAAGTCGCACGGGCTGACCGTCGCGATGGACGAGCAGCTGATCGAGGCGGACAACATCTTCCAGGGCAAGACCTTCGGGGTCGGTGACGGCTCGTTGAAGAACCCCTCGCACTGGAAGTACCTGACCAACCCGTTCCGCCCGTCCTGGGGCGAGCCGTACATCGAGCAGGCGGTGCGCATGATGGGCGCCCTCGCCAAGGCCCGGGACGCGGCGCGCGGCCACGAGGCGGTCTGCGTCAGCCACCAGCTGCCGATCTGGATCGCCCGCTCCTTCGCGGAGCGCCGCCGGCTCTGGCACGACCCGCGCCGTCGGCAGTGCTCGCTGGCCTCGCTGACCAGCTTCACCTACGAGGGCGACAAGATCGTCTCGATCGGCTACCGCGAGCCGGCCCGCGACCTGCTGCCGGCCCACCTGGTCGGCAAGGGCAAGAAGGGCGACGCCCCCGTCGGCAAGAGCTTCGGCGCCTGAGTCGGGCCTGACGGGACGTCAACACCGCTTTGTCCGTTTTAAGCGGATCATAAGCACGATCGCCGCAGGTCAAGGGGGGTCCCACGGTCAACGTAGGACCCCCCTAAAACGGACCCAAGTGCCATGCGAAACTTTTCACATGTCTGGGACGACCCGCCGCTTCCTCCGCCCCGCCGCCGCCCTCGCGGCCGCCTCCGCCCTGGCCCTCACCGGCTGCACGGCGGACTCCGCCAGCTCCGACGGCCAGACCGGTTTCGTCACCGGCAAGGGCGGCCTCGACACCGCCGCGGCGGGCTCCCGGGAGGCCGCCCCGGAGATCGGCGGCACCCTGCTGGACGGCGGCAGCGCCAAGCTGGCCGACTACCGGGGCAAGGTCGTGGTCCTCAACATCTGGGGCTCCTGGTGCGGTCCGTGCCGGGCCGAGGCCAAGGGCCTGCAGGAGGTCTGGACGAAGTACCAGGACCAGGGCGTGCAGTTCCTCGGCATCAACACCAGGGACGCGGTGCCGGCCAACGCGGTTGCCTTCGAGAAGAACTTCGGGGTGACCTACCCCAGCATCTTCGACCCGGACGGCACCCAGATCCTCAAGTTCCCCAAGGGCAGCCTCAACCCGCAGTCCATCCCGACCACCATCGTGGTGGACCGCGAGGGCAAGCTGGCCGCCCGGGCGATGCGCGCCCTGTCCACCGAGGACCTGGAGAGCCTGATCAAGCCCGTCGTGGACGAGGCGAAGTGAGCGCCGTCCTCCTGGCGGTGGGTCAGAACGAGACCGTGGCCACCGGCGCGATCCTGCTGGCCCTGCCGATCGCCCTGGCGGCCGGCCTGGTCTCCTTCTTCTCGCCCTGCGTGCTGCCGCTGGTGCCCGGCTACCTGAGCTACGTCACCGGCTTCTCGGCCGCCGACCTGGCCGACGCCAAGGGCGGCCGGCGCGGCCGGATGCTGCTCGGCTCGCTCTTCTTCATCCTCGGCTTCACCGCGGTCTTCGTCTCCGGCGGCGCGCTGTTCGGCTTCTTCGGCTCGACCCTGAGGGAGCACCAGCAGACCATCAACGTGGTGATGGGCCTGCTCACCATCGCGATGGGCCTGGCCTTCATGGGCCTGCTCCCCGGCTTCTCGATGCGCGAGCTGCGCACCCACCGCCGCCCGGCCGTCGGCCTGGCCGGCGCCCCGCTGCTCGGCCTGGTCTTCGGCATCGGCTGGACCCCGTGCATGGGCCCGACCCTCGCCGCGATCAACTCCCTCGCCCTCAACCAGGCTTCGCCCTGGCGCGGCGCGGTGCTGATGCTCGTCTACTGCCTGGGCCTCGGCGTACCGTTCGTGCTGGCCGCCCTGGCCTTCCGCCGGGCGCTCGGCGCCTTCGGCTGGGTCAAGAAGCACTACCAGTGGGTGATGCGGATCGGCGGCGGCATGCTGGTCGCCGTCGGCCTGCTGCTGGTCACCGGTGTCTGGGACACCCTGGTCACCGAGCTCCAGTCGCTCACCGCCACCACCTCGATCGGAATCTGATGAGCACCCACACCGACGTCGAGAACGAGGCGGAGCGGCTCACCTCCGCCCCCGAGGAGGCGGAGCAGGGCCCGGTCGGCATCGGCCCGCTCGGCTGGCTGCGCTGGACGTGGCGTCAGCTCACCTCGATGCGGGTCGCGCTGATCCTGCTCTTCCTGCTCTCGCTGGCCTCCATCCCCGGCTCGCTGATCCCGCAGAACGGCAAGAACGCCTTCAAGGTCGCCACCTGGAAGGCCGAGCACCCGACCGTCACGCCGGTCTACGAGAAGCTCCAGCTGTTCGACGTCTACAGCTCGGCCTGGTTCTCGGCGATCTACATCCTGCTGTTCGTCTCGCTGGCGGGCTGCATCGTCCCGCGCACCTGGCAGTTCGTCGGCGTGCTGCGCTCCCGCCCGCCGGCCGCCCCGCGCAACCTCACCCGGATGCCGGTGCACGCCGCCTGGCACACCGGCGCCGACGCCAAGGCCGTCAACAACGCCGCCTACGCGCTGCTGAAGAAGCGCGGCTTCCGCACCCACCTGGCCGACGGCTCGGTGGCCGCCGAGAAGGGCTACCTGCGCGAGGCGGGCAACCTGCTCTTCCACTTCTCGCTCTTCGCCCTGCTGGCCGGCTTCGCCTGGGCCAGCCTGGCCAGCGGCACCGGCGGCAAGCTGGTGATCGAGGGTCAGGGCTACTCCAACACCGCGACCCAGCTGGACGACTTCACCGGCTCCGCGTTCTACGGGGTCGAGGACCTGGACGCGTTCGGCTTCAAGCTGGACAACTTCACCTCCAAGTTCGCCACCTCCGGGCCGCAGGCCGGCTCGGCCCGCCAGTTCACCGCCCACGTCCGGTACTGGAGCGGCAGCGACCAGTCCAAGCTGAGCAAGGGCGACATCGAGGTCAACCACCCGCTGGAGATCGGCGGTTCCAAGGTCTTCCTGATCGGCCACGGCTACGCCCCGGTCGTCACCGTCAAGAACGCGGCCGGCGAGAAGGTCTACTCGGGCCCGACCGCCTTCCTCCCGCAGGACGGCAACCTCACCTCCACCGGCGTCATCAAGGTCAGCGACTACGGCCAGAAGGACGGACAGCGGACCCAGCTCGGCTTCAACGGCTACTTCCTGCCGACCGCGCCGGAGAGCTTCGAGAAGACCGGCCCGGTCTCGCTCTTCCCGGCCGCCGCCGACCCGCTGCTGGTGCTCACCGCCTACGCCGGCGACCTGGGCACCGACTCCGGCCTGCCGCAGAACGTCTACCAGCTCGACACCAAGAAGCTCACCCAGCTCAAGCAGGACGGCGACCTGGCCCGCGCCAGGCTGAAGCCCGGTCAGGCCTGGACCCTGCCCGACGGCTACGGCACCCTCACCTTCGAGGGCTACCAGCAGTGGGCCAGCTTCGAGGTCTCGCACCGCCCCGGCAACGCCGTCGCCCTGGTCGGCGCCGTCTGCGCCATCCTCGGCCTGATCGGCTCGCTGCTCATCCAGCGCCGCCGGATCTGGATCCGCGCCGTCGCCACCGCCGACGGCCGCACCCTGGTCGAGCTGGCCGGGCTGGCCCGCAGCGAGTCCGCCAAGATCGCCGAGGAGCTGGCCGAGCTGGCCGTGGAGCTCCAGGACGACGCCCCCGCCGTCGAGGACGAGGACGCCTCCGACGGAGCGTCAGAAACCCCCGCCCGCACCGCACAGGACTCCAAGGAGTAGACGGTGAACCTCGCCGCATCGGTCGACCCCGGTCTGGCCGACCTCTCGAACAAGCTGATCTACTCGGCGATGGCCGTGTACGTCATCGCCATGTTCGCCCACATCTTCGAGTGGACCTTCGGCTCCAAGGGAGCGGTCGCCGTCCGCTCCACCGAGCAGGCCGGGGTGGCCGCCGCGGTGGCCGAGGCCGAGCGCAGGGGCAAGGCCAAGAAGGTCACCGTCACCGTCGCCTCGGCCGGCGGCGGCACCACCACGCTGACCCGCACCGCCCTCGCCGACGCCGGGGCCACCGTGGTCACCAGCGGCCGCGGCGATCAGGACGAGGACGGCCCCGGCGCGGCCGGCGGCAGCGAGAAGGGCGACCTGGCCGGCCGCATCGCGGTCTCGCTGGCCGGCCTCGGCGTCCTGCTGCACGCCGGCGGCGTGCTCACCCGCGGCCTCTCGGTGATGCGCTGGCCGTGGGGCAACATGTACGAGTTCTCCTGCGCCTTCGCCCTCGCCATGGTGGTCGCCTACCTCGGCCTGTTGGTCGCCAGGAAGCCGGTCCGCTGGCTCGGCCTGCCGGTGATGGTCGCCGTCGTCCTCACCCTGGGCCTCGCCGTCACCGTGCTCTACACCGAGTCCGAGCAGCTCGTCCCCGCGCTCCACTCCTACTGGCTGGCCATCCACGTCTCCACCGCGATCTTCTGCGGCGGCGCCTTCTACGCGGCCTTCATCGCCACCGCCCTCTACCTCGGCAAGGACTCCTACGACCGCCGGATGGCCGAGGGCAAGGCCACCGGCCCGCTCGGCACCTCCGCCTCGATCTGGCGCCGCCTGCCGGCCGCCTCGACCTTCGACAAGCTCTCCTACCGGATCAACGCGATCGTCTTCCCGCTCTGGACCTTCACCATCGTGGCCGGGGCGATCTGGGCCGAGGCCGCCTGGGGCAAGTACTGGGAGTGGGACCCCAAGGAGACCTGGTCCTTCATCACCTGGGTGTTCTACGCCTGCTACCTGCACGCCCGCGCCACGGCCGGCTGGAAGGGCCGCAAGGCCGCGTACCTGGCGTTGTTGGCCTTCGCCTGCTGGCTCTTCAACTACTACGGCGTCAACATCTTCGTGACGGGGAAGCACTCCTACGCCGGCGTCTGACGCCCGGTCACATCCATCCATCTGTACGAAGAGCGCGAGGAGGGCCGCACCCATGCCGGAGTGCGACGAGGTCATGCTGACCGTCCGAATCACCGCTGCGGAGAGAGCGCTGCTCCGACGGCTGGCCCAGAGCCACCGGAGCGACGTCTCCGAGGTCGTGGCGGACGGTCTGCTCGACGTCCTGCCGACGCTGCACCGGCCCGCGGACGCGTTCAAACTGCTGGCCGCGCTCGCGCCGCCGGCGCCGTGCGCCCAGACCGTCTGGCTACCGGCCCCACTGGCCGACCTCCTGGTCCTCGCCGCCGCCCGGGTCGCCCAGCTCACCGGCGTCCGCCTCGGCTCCGCGAGCGCCATCCTGGGGGCCACCGTCCGCCTCTGGCTCTCCCAGGACCCCCAGCACCTGGAGGCCAACCTCAGCGTCATGCACGCCGGCCGGGGAGCCGCCCTCGCCGTCGTCGCCTGACTGTTTGCAGGCGCTGAGGTAGGCAGCGACCTCAGGGGCGCGAGGAACTGCGCGCAGTGGAAAGGCAGCACCTGCAACTGGCTGACGGCGGTTCAGTTGCCGGTGGGCCGCCTTCCGATTCGCGCAGTTCCTCGCGCCCCCGGGGTGACCGCCTACGTTCCCCGCGCCCCGGTCTCAGATGGTTAGCGTCGGGGGAATCCACGGGTCGGTGCGGGGCTTCGTCGAGGTGATGCCGTAGTCGGGCTTGAGCTCCTCGGGGATGGCGTACTGCATGACGCGGCCGCGGGTGAGGGAGCTGAGCTCGAAGCGGGTGGTGAGCTCACCGAGGTGGTCGAGGGCCCAGGCGGCCAGCGGGGAGGCGTCCTCCAGGCGTTCCAGGACGCCCAGGGCGGCCGGGGCGAGGGTCACCAGACGGTCCCAGGGGGAGCGGGGGACCTGGAGCCAGTCGGCACTGGTGTCGCCGATCAGGAAGCGGATCAGGGCCGCCACCACCGGGTCGAAGAAGGTCCCCGGCACGACCTCCTCGTAGAGGTCGATCAGCTGCTTCGTGAGCAGCACGCCCTCCTCCGAGGGCCCCATGTGCCGCGCCATGTACCGGTCGGAGAACTCCCGGGCCTGCTCCAGGTCCGCCGGCATCGCGTCGAGCTCGATCCCGAGGATCGCCCCGACCACCTTCCAGGCGTAGAAGTAGGCCTCGGCGCCCTCGTTGGACATGTGGATGCCCATCCGGTGCAGCGCGTCGAGCACCTGCACTGAGAACATCATCTGCCCCCCGATCATGTCCTCCTGGCAGATCGGCACCCCGAGCGCCGCCTCGTCCCACCGCCCCTCCCGCCGCAGGTGGTGCCGGATGGAGGCGTGTAGCAGCCGGACCTTCTGCGCGGCGGGCAGGAAGCGCCCGCCGGCCTCGAAGGCGTCGGGCCGCATCAGGTAGAGGGTGAACTGCCCGGTCTCGGCCATCCGCTTCGACGGGTACGCCAGCGAGTGCGTGGCACTCAGCAGCCTGGCGATGTGCGGGACGACGTAGCAGGCGGGCATCGAGGCGAAGGAGAGTGCCGTGGAGATGTGCACGTTGTTGTCGATGAAGAACAGCCGGGCCTTCTCCATCTGCTCCCAGTCCACCCAGGAGGGCGGCACCGCCGTGGCCTCCAGGTAGGCCCGCGCCTCCTCGGGGACGTCGTCCGGCAGTGGCTGGCCGCTCTGCGCGAACCAGCGCATCAGGGTGTTGAACTTGCCGACCTCGCCGCGCTCGAAGAGCGCCGCGACCACGGAGTCGGCGAGCGGGTCGCCGAGCAGCCGCAGGGCGTCCATCCGTTCGGGGGTGTACGTCATGGGTCCTCATTCGACGGAGGGTCAGGAAGTGCGCGCGGTGGCGGCGTCGACCAGCTCGCCCAGCGCGGCGGCGGCCGGCCCGGCGACGGGGGCGGTGGCCAGGGCGGTGCGGGCGGCGGCGGTGCGCTCCTCGATCAGCTCCTCGACCCGGGCCCGGGCGCCGGAGCGGACCAGCAGGGCGCGCAGCTCCGCCAGGTCCTCGGGGCCGGGCCGGTCGAGCAGGGCGCGCAGCCTGGCCCGGTCGGCGGGGCCGGAGTTGGCCAGGGCGAGGGCCAGCAGGGCGGTGGGCTTGGCCCCGGCGAGGTCGTCCAGGTTGGACTTGCCGGTCCGCCCTGGGTCGCCGAAGACGCCGAGCAGGTCGTCGCGGAGCTGGAAGGCCTCGCCGAGCGGCAGCCCGTACGCGGTGAAGGCCTCCAGCAGGGCGGGCGGTGCCCCGGCCAGCAGGGCGCCGAGGTGGAGCGGGTGCTCGACGGTGTACTTGGCGGTCTTGTAGCGGACGATCTCCAGGGAGCTCGCCTCCGAGGCGGCGGCGCCCCGGGTGCGCAGCACCTCCAGGCACTCGCCGGCGACCAGCTCCCGGGCCAGGGTGGCCCAGAGCGGGCGGGCCCGGGCCAGGTAGCCGGACGGCAGGCCGCAGGAGGCGAAGAGCTGGCCGGCCCAGGCCGTCAGCAGGTCACCGACCAGCATGGCCAGCGCCCGCCCGGCGGCGTCCCGGCCGGGCCCCTCCGGGACGGCCTGACGGAGCGCCAGGTGGGCGGTGGGGGAGCCCCGGCGGACCGGGCTGTCGTCGATCAGGTCGTCGTGCACCACGGCCGCCGCGTGCACCAGCTCCATCGCGGTGGCCGCCCGGACCATCGCCTCGCTGTCCGGCTGCCCGGCCGCCCGCCAGCCCCAGTAGGCAAAGGCCGCCCGCAGCCGCTTGCCGTCGGCCACGGCGGCGGTCAACTGCTCGGCGACCGGCTTGAGTTCGGGGTCGATCGCGGTGAGCAGAGCGCACTCCTCCGCCACGAACGCGTGCAGTGCCCCGTCCACCCGGGCCTTCAGTCCGCCGTCCCAGGCAGCGGCGGACTCAGCCACCGCCCGCGGCCTTCCGGTACGCGGCCGAGCGCCTCGCCACCGCCTCCATGTGCGGCTCGGAGCCGGTGGCGAGCCGCCCGAGCAGCAGCTCGCCGCGGGCCCGCAGGTCCTCCTGGCCGTCCGTCAGCAGGGCGTCCAGGTCGGAGCGGCCCAGCGTGCCGCGCAGCCGCCGCAGCAGCCCCTCGGCCTGCTCCAGCCCCAGGTCGACCACCCCGGCGAGGAGTTGGACCGCCTCCGCGCCCCGGTCCGCCGGCTTCCCGTTCCCGTTCGCTGCCACCACGCCTGCGCCTCCACCCCGGTGCGTCCACGAATGGACCGAGCCTGGCAGGGGAGGCGGGCCGTTCTGAAGGGGTGGTCACCGGTCCGGGTGAGAACGCGCCGAAGCCCCGGCACCCGCCAGCACTGGCGTGCTAGTACGGTGCCGGGGCCTCGTGAGGGTGCGTCAGGCCGCCTGCTGCCAGCTGACCGGCGAGAAGTAGGCCGGGCGGCGCTCGATGCGCGACCAGGTGGCGATCGGCTCGACCGCCGGGGCGGCCGCGGCGGCGGCCTGGACGGCGGCCGCACGGGCCATCAGGACGGCGGTCAGGGCGGCCAGCTCCTCGTCGGAGAGCGAGCCGCGGACGATGCGGACAAGCGGTTCGGTGCTCATGGGTTCTTTTCTCCCCCGGCTGGACGTCTGATGGGTTCCGAGCGGCGAAACGCCGTGTTACATCGGCGGGTTGCCGTGCTTGCGGCTGGGCAGGTCCGCGTGCTTGGTGCGGAGCATGGCCAGCGCCGAGGCGAGCACGGCCCGGGTCTCGGCCGGGTCGATCACGTCGTCCACGAGGCCGCGCTCGGCCGCGTAGTACGGGTGCATCAGCTCGCTCTTGTACTCCTTGATCTTGTGCGCACGCATCGCCTCCGGGTCCTCGGCCCCGTTGATGTCGCGGCGGAAGATCACGTTGGCCGCGCCCTCGGCGCCCATCACGGCGATCTCGTTGGTCGGCCAGGCGTAGGACAGGTCCGCGCCGATCGAGCGGGAGTCCATCACGATGTAGGCGCCGCCGTAGGCCTTGCGCAGGATCAGCTGGATCCGCGGCACGGTGGCGTTGCAGTACGCGTACAGCAGCTTGGCGCCGTGCCGGATGATGCCGTCGTGCTCCTGGTCCACGCCGGGCAGGAAGCCGGGCACGTCCAGCATGGTCACCAGCGGGATGTTGAAGGCGTCGCACATCTGGACGAAGCGCGCGGCCTTCTCGCTGGCGTTGATGTCGAGCACGCCGGCCAGCGACTGCGGCTGGTTGGCGATGATGCCGGTGACGTGGCCGTCGATGCGGGCCAGCACGCAGAGCACGTTGGTCGCCCAGCGCTCGTGGACCTCCAGGAACTCGCCGTGGTCGACGACCTCCTCGATCACCTTGCGCATGTCGTACGGGCGGTTGCCGTCGGCCGGGACGAGGTCGAGCAGCGACTCGTTGCGGCGCTCCACCGGGTCGTCGTTGGGCGCGACCGGCGGCATCTCGCGGTTGTTCTGCGGCAGCAGCGAGAGCAGGAAGCGCACCTCCTCGATGCAGCTCTGCTCGTCGTCGTAGGCGAAGTGCGAGACGCCGGAGACCGAGGAGTGCACGTCGGCGCCGCCCAGCCCGTTCTGGCTGATCTTCTCGCCGGTGACGGCCTGGACCACGTCCGGGCCGGTGATGAACATCTGCGAGGTCTCGCGGACCATGAAGACGAAGTCGGTCAGCGCGGGGGAGTACGCGGCGCCGCCGGCGCACGGGCCGAGCATCACCGAGATCTGCGGGATCACGCCGGAGGCCCGGGTGTTGCGCTGGAAGATGCCGCCGTAGCCGGCCAGGGCGGTGACGCCCTCCTGGATCCGGGCGCCGGCGCCGTCGTTGAGCGAGACCAGCGGGGCACCGGCCGCGATGGCCATGTCCATGATCTTGTGGATCTTCTGCGCGTGGGCCTCGCCGAGCGCGCCGCCGAAGATCCGGAAGTCGTGGGCGTAGGTGAAGACGGTGCGGCCGTGCACGGTGCCCCAGCCGACGATGACGCCGTCGGTGTGCGGCTTCTTGTGCTCCAGGCCGAAGCCGGTGGCGCGGTGGCGGCGGAGCGGCTCGACCTCGTGGAAGGAGCCCTCGTCCAGCAGGAGGTCGATCCGCTCGCGGGCCGTCAGCTTGCCCTTGGCGTGCTGGGCCTCGGTGGCCTTCTCGCTCGGGCCGCTCAGGACCTGGCTGCGCAGCGCGTGCAGCTCCGCCACCCGGCCCCGGGCGTCCGCCGGGGTCTCGATGGCCTGGCCACCGGCGGGCGCCTCGGGCACAACCGTCATCTCGAACCACTCCAAGTCTGTGTGAACTGTCCGGTTACGGGGCCGCTGTGGGCGGGCCGATCACTGCGAACACTTCTTCACCTACGACACTACGAGGGACCACGGGTCCGTCTCGGCGTCGATTCCGTACAAGGTCGAGCGCCAGAAGCTGTCAGGGCTGCACAGAAAACGGCCCGACCAGGCAGCTGGTCGGGCCGTTCGAGCTCATCCGGCGTCAGGCCGGGTGGCAGGTGAAAGAGCAGGTCAGGGCCGGTTTCCGGGCTTGTTGCGGGGAGGTTGCCGCAGGGTGAAGCGGGCCCCTGCGGCTCGTAGGGATGCGCCAAAGCGCTCCGTCAGCCCTGGTCGGGGCGGTCCCGGTCGTCCTTCCGGTCCCGCAACTCCTGCTCGCGGCGGCGCAGGTCCGCCTCCCACTGCTTGAGGTGCTCGGCGTCCTGGTCCGCCTGCTGCTTCCTGAGCGAGGCGAGGAACTCCGGGTTGTCGTCCGGGGCCACCGGGGCGGCCGCGGTCCGGGCCGGGCGGAGCGCGCCGCGCTGCTTGCCGGCCACCAGCCAGGCGATCGAACCGACCAGCGGGAAGAGCAGCACGATGATGATCCAGATCACCTTCGGCAGGTACCTGACCTCCTCCTCCGGAGTGGTCAGGCAGTCGATGAACGCCCAGACCCACAGGGCGAGTACGAGCAGGGGCGGAAGGATCCTCAACACGGTGCGTCTCTCCCCGGAAGCGGCGGACGGGGCCCTCTTGGCGTGGCCAGACTAGCCAGTATCGGATACTGGCCCACATGGCATACGACGATCTCCGTTCGTTTCTCCGGGCCCTGGAGCGAGAGGGCGACCTCAAGCGGATCAAGACCGAGGTCGATCCGCACCTGGAGGTCGGTGAGATCGTCGACCGGGTGCAGAAGGCCAAGGGCCCCGCGCTGCTGTTCGAGAACGTCAAGGGCGCCTCGATGCCGCTGGCGATGAACGTCTTCGGCACCGAGCGCCGGCTCTCCAAGGCGCTCGGCCTCAAGGGTCCCGAGGAGATCGCCGAGAAGATCGCCGGGCTGCTCAAGCCCGAGCTGCCGCAGGGCTTCACCGGCTTCCGGGACGCCTTCGGCAAGTTGGCCTCGATGGCCCACGTGCCGCCGAAGAGCGTGAAGTCCGGCGACGCCCCCGTCCAGGAGGTGGTGCTGACGGGCGATCAGGTCGACCTCGACCGGCTGCCCGCGCTCTTCACCTGGCCGCTGGACGGCGGCTCCTTCTTCAACCTCGGCCTGACCCACACCAAGGACCCGGAGACGGGCGTCCGCAACCTCGGCCTCTACCGGCTGCAGCGCCACGACAAGCGCACCATCGGCATGCACTGGCAGATCCACAAGGACAGCCGCAACCACTACGCGAAGGCCGCCAAGCGCGGCGAGCGGCTGCCGGTCGCGATCGCCTTCGGCTGCCCGCCGGCCGTCACCTACGCCTCCACCGCGCCGCTGCCCGGCGACATCGACGAGTACCTGTTCGCCGGCTTCGTCTCGGGCAAGCGGATCGAGATGGTGGACTGCAAGACCGTCCCGCTCCAGGTACCGGCCAACGCCGAGGTGGTGCTGGAGGGTTGGCTGGAGCCCGGGGAGATGCTGCCCGAGGGTCCGTTCGGCGACCACACCGGCTTCTACACCCCGCAGGAGCCGTTCCCGGCGCTCACCATCGACTGCGTGACGATGCGGTCCCGTCCGCTGCTGCAGTCCATCGTGGTCGGCCGGCCGCCGACCGAGGACGGGCCGCTGGGGAAGTTCACCGAGCGGTTCTTCCTGCCGCTGCTCAAGATCATCATCCCGGACATCGTGGACTACGACCTCCCCGAGGCCGGCGGCTTCCACAACTGCGTGATCGTCTCGATCGACAAGAAGTACCCCAAGCACGCCCAGAAGGTGATGCACGCCATCTGGGGCGCCCACATGATGTCGCTGACCAAGCTGATCATCGTGGTGGACGCCGACTGCGACGTGCACGACTACCAGGAAGTCGCCTGGCGAGCGCTCGGGAACGTCGACTACAGCCGCGACCTGAGCGTCGTCGAGGGCCCGGTGGACCACCTGGACCACGCCTCCTACCAGCAGTTCTGGGGCGGCAAGGCGGGCATCGACGCGACCCGCAAGCTCCCCGAGGAGGGCTACACCCGGGACGGCGGCTGGCCCGAGATGGTCAGCTCCGACCCGGCCACCGCCGCCCTGGTCGACCGTCGCTGGAAGGAGTACGGGCTGTGACCTCCGTCGCCGCCGCGCCCGAGCCGGGCAAGGTCCGGGCCTTCCTCAACCTGGTGCTGATCGAGCACTCCGTCTTCGCCCTGCCGTTCGCCTACATCGCCGCCTTCACCGCGATGTACCTGACGGACGGTCGGATGCACTGGGGCGCCCTGGTCCTCGTGACGATCTGCATGGTCGGCCTGCGCACCTTCGCGATGGCCGCCAACCGGATCATCGACCGCGAGATCGACGCCCGGAACCCGCGCACCGCCAACCGCGAACTGGTCACCGGCGCGGTCTCCATGCGCACCGCGTACATCGGCTCCGCGGTCGCCCTGCTGGTCTTCCTCGGCTCGGCCGCCCTGCTCAACCCGCTCTGCCTGGCCCTGGCCCCGGTCGCCGTCGTCCCGATGGTGGTCTACCCGTACGGCAAGCGCTTCACCGACTTCCCGCACGCCATCCTCGGCCTGGCCCAGGCCATGGGCCCGATCGGCGCCTGGCTGGCCGTCACCGGCAGCTGGTCCTGGGACGCCGTCGTCCTCGGCCTCGCCGTCGGCATCTGGATCGGCGGCTTCGACCTGATCTTCGCCACCCAGGACGTCACCGCCGACCGCGCCGAGGGCGTCCGCTCCTTCCCGGCCCGCTTCGGCGTCCCGGCCGCCCTCCACGGCGCCCGCGTCTGCCACACCGTCACCCTCGGCCTGCTGGTCTGGTACGCCCTCCTCACCCACGCGGGCCCGGCCTTCTGGGTCGGCCTGGCGGTGGTGGCCGGCGCCTTCGTCTACGAGCACACCATCGTCAAGCCGCACGACCTCTCGAAGCTCAACCGCGCCTTCTTCACCACCAACGGCTTCGTCGGCATCTCGCTCTTCGTCTTCGCCCTGCTCGACCTGGTCCTGCGCGGCCTGAAGCTCTGACGGTGCATCACCCCTTGAGCGCCAGGCGCGCGTAGGCGCGGACATCGGCGTCGGGGTCGGCGAGACGGGCTCGGAGGGCTTCGGCCAGCTCCGGGCCCGTTCGCACGTGCGGGGCCGCGGCTCGGACGGCGGATTTGCGGACGTCGGCCTCGGGGTCGGTGAGGTAGGGGAGCAGGGCGTCCAGGGCGGCGGCGGAGCCGAGGGCGGTGGCGGCGGTCCTGCGGACCTGCCAGGCGGGGTCGGGGGTGGTGGCCAGGGTCAGGAGGGGGTCGGGGCAGTTGAGGCCGGCCGCGCCCTGGAAGGCGGCGGCGCGGACCAGGGGGTCGGGGTCGGTGGCGAGGGTGGTGAGGGTGGGGACGGCGACGGGGGAGGCGATGGTGCCCAGGCCCTCGGCGGTGGCGACCCGGACCTCGCGGGCGCCGTCGGCGGCGAAGGGGAGCAGGGCCGGGGCGGCGTCGAGGGAGACCAGGCCGTGGACGGCCTGGAGGCGGACCGGGACGGCGGCGTCGGTGCGTGCGGAGGCGTAGAGGGGGAGTTCGCCCGTGCGCAGGGCGCGGGAGAGTTCGAGCACGCCCGCGCGCACCACCGGGTCGGGGGAGGCCGCGTGCGGGAGCAGGGCGGGGCCGAGCGCGGCGGTGAGGACGGGGAGCAGCTCGCGCAGGGCGGCCACCGCGGCGGTGCGCACGGAGGCGTCGGCGTCGGCCAGGGTGCGGGCGAGGGCGGCCCCGGTGCCGTCCGAGGGGTGCTCGGTGGTGAGGGCGACGGCGGTGCGGCGGACTTCGGCGGCCGGGTCGTGGAGGTAGGGGAGGAGCTCGGGGAGGGTGGGCTCGTCGAGGAGGAGCAGCGAGCGGAGGACGGGGGAGGAGGAGGCGGTGGGGGCGGCGGCGGTGGCCGAGCTGACGGTGGCTCCGGTCCGGCCGACCACCAGCGGGTGCACCTCGCCCAGGACGGTGACGGGGAGGGCCGGGGGCACGAGGCCGTCCACCGGCACCAGGTAGGGCGCGACCGGCCGGGTCAGGAACTCCATCGTCCCGGCCGCGGTCCGGCGCAGGTTGAGGTGGCTGAACCAGCGCTCGTCGTCCCGCCCGGGGTGGTCGACCCGGGAGTGGTAGAGGCCCCAGCGGCTCTCGGTGCGGGCCAGCGAGGAGCGGGCCGCCATCTCGGCGCAGTCCCGGATGAAGTCGACCTCGACGGCCCGCATCAGCTCGTGCGGGGTGCGGGCGCCGATCCCGGCCACCTCGCCGCGCATCCGCTCGAAGTGCTCCAGCGCCACCGACAGCCGGGCCCCGGTCTTCGGTGGCGCCACGTAGTCGTTGACGAAGCGTCGGAGCTTGTACTCCACCTGCGGCTGCGGCGGCCCGTCCGGGTTGCGCAGCGGACGGTAGATCAGCTCGTGGGCGGCGGCCACCTGGTCGAGGGGGAGCGGGGCCCGGGCGGACGGCAGGTGGGCGGCGGCGTGGGTCCCCGCCAGGTCCCCGAAGACGAAGGCGCCGATCATGTAGTTGTGCGGCACGCAGGCCAGGTCCCCCGCCGCGTACAGCCCGGGCACCGTGGTGGCCGCGTTCTCGTCCACCCAGACCCCGCTCGCGGAGTGGCCGCCGCACAGGCCGATCTCGGAGATGTGCATCTCGATGTCGTGGGTGCGGTAGTCGTGCCCGCGCCCGGCGTGGAAGGTGCCCCGGGTGGGGCGTTCGGTGGTGTGCAGGATGCCTTCCAGCGCCTGCACGGTCTCCTCCGGCAGGTGGGTGGTGCGCAGGTAGACCGGGCCCCGGTCGGAGGCCACCTCGGCGGCGAACTCGGCCATCATCTGCCCGGACCAGTAGTCGGAGTCGACGAAGCGCTCGCCGTGCCGGTTCACCTGGTAGCCGCCGAAGGGGTTGGCCACGTACGCGCAGGCGGGCCCGTTGTAGTCCTTGATCAGCGGGTTGATCTGGAAGCACTCGATGCCGCTCAGCTCGGCGCCCGCGTGGTACGCCATCGCGTAGCCGTCCCCGGCGTTGGTCGGGTTCTCGTACGTCCCGTAGAGGTAGCCGCTGCTGGGCAGGCCGAGCCGGCCGCAGGGGCCGGTGGCCAGCACCACCGCCCCGGCCGAGACGGTGACGAACTCCCCGCTGCGGGTGTCGAAGGCGGCCGCGCCGACCGCCCGTCCGCCGGCGGTGAGCACCCGCACCGGCATCACCCGGTTCTCGATGGTGATCCGCTCGCGCATGTGACGCTGCCTCAGCACCCGGTAGAGCACCTTCTTGACGTCCTTGCCCTCCGGCATCGGCAGCACGTACGAGCCGCTGCGGTGCACCTGGCGGACCTGGTACTCGCCGTACTCGTCCTTCTCGAACTTGACCCCGTACCCCTCCAGCCGCCGCACCATGGCGAAGCCCCGGGTGGCGGTCTGCCGCACCGTCCGCTGGTCCACGATGCCGTCGTTGGCCCGGGTGATCTCGGCGACGTAGTCGTCCGGCTCGGCCCGGCCGGGGACGACGGCGTTGTTGACGCCGTCCATGCCCATGGCCAGCGCGCCGGAGTGGCGGACGTGGGCCTTCTCCAGCAGCAGCACGGAGGCCCCCGCCTCGGCGGCGCTGATCGCGGCCATCGAGCCGGCGGTGCCGCCGCCGATCACCAGCACGTCGCACTCCAGGCGGCGGGCCTCGGACAGCTCGGGGATCTGCATGGGTCGACGTGCCTTTCGGAGGAGGGGTTCAGGAGAGCGTGGCGAGCAGGTGGTCGCGCAGCTCGGGGCGGGCGGCGGACGGGCGGGGCACCTCGTGCAGGGCCAGCAGGCGGCCGCCGCCGAGCACCGCGACCCGGTCGCCGAGCAGCAGTGCCTCGTCCACGTCGTGGGTGACGAAGACCACCGTGCAGCCCTCCTTCTCCCGTACGGTGAGCAGGAGTTGCTGCATCGCATGCCGGTTCTGCGCGTCCAGCGCGCCGAACGGCTCGTCCATCAGCAGCGCCCTCGGCGAGCCGGCCAGTGCCCGCGCCAGCTGGACGCGTTGCCGCTGCCCGCCGGACAACTGCCGTGGCAGCCGGTCCTGGTGGTCCTCCAGGCCGACCCGCCGCAGCCAGCCGAGGGCCGGCTCCCGGCGTTCCGGCCGGCGCAACCCGGCGATGGCCAGCGGGAGTTCGACGTTGCGGCGGGCGCTGCGCCAGGGCAGCAGGCCGTCCTCCTGGAAGACCAGGGCGCGCTCGGCGGACGGGCCGCGCAGCGGGGCGCCGTCGGCCAGCAGCTCGCCACCGGTGGGCGGCAGCAGGCCGGCCAGGGCGCGCAGCAGGGTGGACTTGCCGCAGCCGGAGGCACCCAGCACGGTGAGCAGTTCGCCGGGGGCGACGTCCAGGTCCAGGCCCTCGACCACGGGGTGCCCGGCGTGCCCGAGCGAGAGGCCCCGGGCGGTCAGTCGCAGGCTCATCCGGCACCTCCGGGGCGCGGCGGCAGCCAGGCGGTCAGCCGGCGGCCGAGCAGTTCGACCGCGCCGGAGGTGAGCCAGCCGAGCAGGCCGATGGTGACGATGCCGACGAACACGCCGGGGTAGTCCAGCACGGTGTACGCCTGCCAGGTGCGGTAGCCGACGCCGAACTGACCGGAGATCATCTCGGCCGAGATCACGCAGATCCAGGAGACCCCGAGGCCGACCGAGAGCCCGCCGACCACCCCGGGCAGGGCGGCCGGCAGCACCACGCTCCACAGCACCCGCCCGCGGCCGCCGCCCATGGTGCGCACGGCCTCCTCCCAGAGCGGCGGCACGGCCCGCACCGCGTGCCGGGTGGCCACCGTGACGGGGAAGAAGGCGGCGGCGAAGGTGATCGCCACGATGCCCTGCTCGTTCTCGGGGAAGAGCATGATGGCGACCGGCACCAGCGCGATCGCCGGGACCGGCCGGACCACCTCCAGCACCGGGCCGAGCAGGTCGGCGGCCCAGCGCGAACGGGCGGTGAGCACCCCGGCGGCCACGCCGAGCAGCCCGGCCAGCAGGAAGCCGGTGCCGATCCGGCGCAGACTCTCCGTCAGGTCCTGCCAGTACTCCTCGGTGCCCAGCCGCAGGCCGAAGGCGTGCCAGACCTGGACGGCCGTCGGCAGGTGGTCGAAGCGCACCCAGAGCCGGACGTGCTGCGCCGTCAGCAGCTGCCAGAGCCCGACGGCGCCGAGCAGCGCGGCCAGCCGCACCAGGCGCCGGGTCATGAGGCGGCCAGGGCTTCCCGGTAGGAGAGCTGCCGGGCGTCGGGGTGCGCGGCCAGGTACGCCTTCGCGCCGTCCTCGGTGGTGAACGGCAGCAGCTTCGCCCCGTCCCGCACCCACAGGTCGTGGTCGGCGAACCACCGGGTGCCGGTGGCCGCGTCCGGCACGTAGGCGGCGCGGAGCTTCTTCCCGCCCGCCTCGGCGGCCTTCACGGCCTTCAGCAGGCAGCCCGGGTCGGCGGCCGGCCGGGTGGACTCCTCGCCCTCCAGCCAGAGTTCACCGGCCAGGGCCGGGTCGGTGACCGGCCGGCCGCAGAGCTCGTCGGTGCCGGTGATCCGGGCCGGCGGGACAGCCGGGAGCGCGGCCTTCGCCAGGTAGGAGGGGTCGACGAAGGCGTCCAGGTCCAGTGCCTTGAGCACGCCGACCGACTTGAGGAAGGGCACGTCCTCGCGCAGCGCGGTGAGCAGCTCGGGGCGGAGCTCGGTGCCGAAGGTGGCGATGCCGTTGGGGCCGTTGTACAGGTGCACCACCTCGGCGGGCAGGCCGGTGGCCTCGGCGACCTTCCGACTGGCGGCCAGCGGCTGCTCGTTGAGGTACTCGGTGGCGTCCTGCTGGGCGGCCAGGAAGGCGTTCACCACCTCGGGCCGCTCGGTGCCGAACTTCTGCCGGACCACCACCCCGTGCAGGGTGGGCCTGGCCAGCGCGGCGCCGTCGTAGAGCAGCCGGCCGTCCCCGGCGAAGACCACCGCGCCGGGCCAGGCGACGAACTGGGCCAGCGCGTCCACGCCGCCCGCCTTGAGGGCCGAGGCGCCGACGGCCGGCTGCTGGTTCTGCTTCTGGATCCCGTCGTCCGGCACCCCGGCCTTGCGCAGCGCCTGCACCAGGGTGCCGTCGGCGGCCGAGCCGACCGAGGTGGAGACCTTCCTGCCCTTGAGGTCGGCCAGGGTGTGCGCGGGCGAATCCTTCGGCACCACCACGGAGTTGAGGGCGCCGAGCAGGTTGTAGCCGGTCACCGAGACCAGCCGGGTGCCGGGGCCGCCGGCCTCCTGGGCGCGGGAGCCGTTGATCAGCAGCGGGTAGTCGCCCATCGAGCCGATGTCGGTCTTGTCGGCGAGCATCTGCGCGGTGATCGGGGCGCCGGAGTCGTAGTCCTGCCAACTCACGGTGTAGGTCTTGCCGTTCTGCTTCCCGAGCTCGGCCAGGCGCCGCTCGAAGTACCCCTGGGCGCGCAGCAGGGTGCCGGCCGTGACGGTGTTGATGGTCTTGGACTGGTAGCCCACCACCACCTGGACGGTGCTGCCGCCCCCGGCCGCCCCGTCGGCGGAGGAGCAGGCGGTGGCGGCGGTCAGCGTCGCGGCGGCCAGCAGGGCGCCGGTGCGTGCTCTCATGGTCTGGGGGCTTCCTCAACTATCGGAGCAGATAGGGCATGTTGACGGTGACCGCCCCGGTGGGGCAGCGGGCGGCGCACGGGCCGCAGTACCAGCACTCGTCCACGTGCATGTAGGCCTTGCCGTTCTCCTGGTCGATGGCCAGCGAGTCCAGCGGGCACATCTCCACGCAGAGCGTGCAGCCCTCGATGCAGAGCGAGGCGTCGATGGTCACGGGCACGTCGGAGCGGTGGTCGGCGAGTGCCATGGGGTTGCCTCTCGGGAGGGTGTCAGGGGAGGTCGCGCAGCAGCTGCCCGCGCATGGTGAGCCGGTCGCCGCGGAAGCGCACGTACTCCAGGTCGACGGGCCGGCCGTCGGCCAGGGTGGTCAGCCGCTCCAGCATCAACAGGGCGGCGCCGCGCGGGACTTCGAGCACGGTGGCGGAGTGCGGGTCGGCGTTGACCGCCTCCAGGGTGATGTCGGCCCGGCCGAGCGGCTGGCCGGCCACCTCCTCGATCAGCCGGAAGATGTCCTGCCCGGCCAGGTCGGCGGCGTCCAGCTCCGCCCCGATGTCCGGGGCCAGGTAGGTGAGGTCGAGCGAGAGCGGCAGCCCGTTCAGCCGCCGCAGCCGTTCCACGTAGACCACCTCGGCGCCGTCCGGCAGCCCGAACCGCCGGGCCACCGGGCCGGGGGCCCGGACCGGGCCGAACGCCCGCACCTCGTTGACCACGTCGCCGTGCTCGTGCAGGGTCTCGGCCAGGCCCTCCAGCCGGTTCAGGCCGTGCGGCACCTTCTCCGCCACCACCTGGGTCCCGGAGCCGGGCACCCGGCGGATCAGGCCCTCCTCGCGGAGCAGGTCCAGCGCCTCCCGGACGGTGTTCCGGGAGGTGCCGAACTCCTCGGCCAGCCGGTCCTCGTGCGGCAGCGAACGTGCCGCCCCCCGGCCGTCCAGCACCTGGCGGCGCAGCACGTCGGCCACCTGCCGGGCGCGGTCGGCGCGCAGCCGCCGGGCCGTCGGTCGGGTGCCGTTCTCGCTGGTCATCGCGGTGCTCCGAGGGGGAGGGGGTCGGTTCGCCAGAACCCTAGGGCCGTACCGACGGGTTTTTCGTTGCGGCGGCATTACGCCACCTGACGGTCCGTCTCCACCTGCCTGGCCTGCGGCGATTCCGGTACGGCCGGCCGTACTGCCACCGCGGCGCCGTGTCGGGACGGGCCCGGTGGGCGGGCGCGCGGGATGCTGGGGGCACCGGTGTCCGAGCCTTGGGAGCACATGATGATCGGCAAGCTGCAGTGCGTGGTGCTGGACTGCCACTACCCGGCGGGGCTGGCCCACTTCTACGCCGAGCTGCTCGGCGGCGAGCTCGACCGGCCGGACCCGCGCTGGTCCCTGGACGAGGAGTGGTCCACCGTGCACGTGCCCGGCGGGATGGTGCTGGGCTTCCAGCGCGTGGAGGACTACCGCCCGCCGATGTGGCCGGACCCGGCCCACCCCCAGCAGCTCCACCTGGACGTGGAGGTGGCGGACCTGGACGAGGCCGAGGCGCGGGTGCTGGCGCTCGGCGCGGTCCGCAAGGACGTCGAGACCGGCTGGCGGGTCTACGTGGACCCGGCGGGGCACCCCTTCTGTCTGGTGAAGGCGCACTGATCGTTCGGGTGTTCCCCGCGCGCAGCTCGGTGCACGGCGCGTTTAGTGCGGCGCGCGCCGGTCGAGTTCTCGCGCGCCGCCTGCTGCGAGAGCTGTGGTGGGTGTGGCTGATGGGACGCAGATCGACTCATGAGGTGTCCCACGTCCCAGGGGTACGGCGGCACATCGGGTGCGGGTGGTGTGGACGGCTGGTGGGGGAGGTGTGACGGACGCCCGGTGTCCGGCGTTCGATGGACGCGCCCGGCGCGGGCCGCCTACAACGGATGGCGTCCAGCGGGGGGCGCGTCAACTGTGTGACGGTCCACCGCCGTTGACGCCACCCTTGCCTTCCAGGCGTCCGAGTAGAGAGACCACCCATGCCCATATCCGCTGTACTGCGCCGCCCGGCGGCAGCCCTCACGGCGCTGCTGCTGACCGCCCCGCTCGCCGTCGCCGCCACCCTGGCCGCGCCGGGTACCGCGCACGCGGCCGTCGGCACCGGCCACCTGTACGTGGCCAACTCCGGCACCGACGACGTCTCCGTGGTGGACACCGCCACCGGCACGGTTGCCGCCACCGTGCCGGTCGGCGACGCCCCGCGCGGCGTGGCGGCCGCCCCCGACGGCGGCCGGGTCTACGTCGCCGACAGCGGCTCGGACGCGGTCTCGGTGATCTCCACCGCGAGCAACACGGTGACCGCCACCGTCCCGGTCGGCGACGGGCCCAACGGACTGGCCGTCAGCCCCGACGGCTCCCGGGTCTACGTGGCCGACTTCAACGCCAACACCGTCTCGGTGATCGACACCGCCAGCAACACCGTGGCGGTCACCGTCCCGGTCGGCTCCCAGCCGTTCAACCTGGCGGTCACGCCCGACGGTTCGCGGGTCTACGTGGCGGACTCCGACTCCAACACCGTCTCGGTGATCGACACCGCCAGTGCCACGGTGACCGCCACCATCCCGGTGGCCCAGTTCCCGGAGGCCGTCGCGGTCAGCCCCGACGGCAGCAAGGTTTACGTCGGCGGCTACAGCAGCGCCACCCTCAACACCATCGACACCGCCACCAACACCGTGGTCGCGGCCCTGTCGGTCGGCGCGGGCACCAACGCGGCGGTGGTCTCACCGGACGGCGGCAGCCTCTACCTCGGCAGCTTCAACGCCGCCGCCAACCTGACCGTGGTGGACACCTCCACCCAGACCGTCAGCGGCAGCCTGGCGGCCGGCAAGGTGCGCGGCGTCGCGCTGGACCCGAGCGGCGCCACCCTCTACGCCACCGACTTCCCGGGCGACCGGGTCTCCGTGGTCGACACCGCCACCCGCACCCTGACCGCCGTCGTCCCGGTCGGCACCGACCCGTACGGCCTGGCCTTCGTCCGCCCGCAGGCCCCGGTGCCCGCCCCCGTGGTCTCCGGCATCAGCCCGTCGAGCGGCCCGGCCGCCGGCGGCACCGTGGTCACCGTCGACGGCACCGGCCTGTCGGGTGCGAGTTCGGTCAAGTTCGGCTCCACCGAGGCCAGTTCGTTCAGCGTCGCGACCGACAACCGGCTGACCGCGGTCGCCCCGGCGGGCACCGGGACGGTCGACCTCACCGTCACCACCCCGGGCGGCAGCAGCGCCACCTCGGCGGCCGACCGCTTCACCTACACCGTGGTCACCGACCCGGGCACCCCGCACTCCACCGCGCTGAGCGCCGCACCCACCCTGTTCTCGGTCGGCGCGGGCGGCCTGACCGTCGGCCTGACCCTCTCCGCCACCCTGACCGACACCACCGCCCACCTCCCGGCGGCCGGACAGACCGTCAGGTTCACCGTCGGCAGCGCCACCGTCTGCACCGCCGTCACCAACGCCCACGGCACCGCCACCTGCAGCGGCCTGGTCCCGCTGCTCACCGTGGTCCTCTCCGGTGGCTACCAGGCCTCCTTCGCCGGCACCCCGGCCCTGAAGCCCGCCACCGCCCGGGCCGGCCTGATCCGGCTCGGCTGACTCCCACCGCTCCGCGCCGGCCGAGTCCCCACCGGGGGCTCGGCCGGACCCGTTCCAGGGAACGGTCGCGGGCGGAGAAAGTCGTTGACGGGCACCTCGTCCCCCCCTAGTGTCATTTCACATGACACATTTCACGTGTCACTCCGTTACACCCTTGGGGGGAGGTGTAGGCAGATGAGCAGGGGACGCGCAGCACGCGTCGCCGGGGATGACCTGGCGACCGCGGTCGAGGAGTCCGAGCTGGTCAAGGGCGTCGAGCACGGCACCGACACGTCGGCGGCCGACGAGGCGCTGTTGAACAGCATTCTGGAGCGCCACCGCGACCGCGTCGTGACCGCTGGTGGTTCGGGCCCGCCCGGATACCCGTAAACCGTCACGGCGGATGGAACCAGTAGGACCAAGGGGGGAGTTGAAAGGTGTCCGAGCTTCCGGACCTCCGGCGGGTGAACCGGATCTCGTTGCAGGTCAACGAGGTCTGCGACTCGCGCTGCCGGCTGTGCGACTACTGGCGTCTGGCAGCGCCGAAGTCCATGCCGGCCGAGGTGTTCCACGAGCTGGTGCTGCCGACTCTCCACGGGCTCTCCCCGCTCGAGAACATCTGCATCACGGGCGGGGAGCCCACCTTGCACCCGGAACTGCCGGGCATGGTCGAGGAGTTGGCGCCGCTCAGCCGTACGCTGACGCTCATCACCAGCACCAGCGGCCTGGCCCCGGTGTACCAGCGGCTGGCGCCGCTGATCACGATGTACATGGTCTCGGTGGACGGGGCGGACGCCGCCACCTACCGCAAGACCCGCGGGATCGACCTGTTCGACTCCGCCTTCGCCTGGATCCGCAGGCTGCGCGAGGAGACGGCGGCCACCGTCTCGGTCAGCTTCGTGATCCAGCGCGAGAACCACGACCAGCTGGAGGCGCTGGCCGAGGCCTCCTTCGCCGCCGGGGCCCATCTGGTCTTCCTCCGGGTGCCCTCGCTCACCGACGAGGCCTTCGGCCGAGGCGGCGCGCTGCCGCTGCGTACGGCCCGGGCCGGTGGGCTGACGGACGCCCAGATCGAGGTGGTGACCCGCCAGCTGGCCGCCGTCGCCGCCACCTACACCCGGGAGCAGATCCCGAACGTGCTGGACTACGGGCGCTTCGTCCGGAACCTGCGCGGGGAGCACCCGGCCGCCGGGCTGACCTGTGACGTGCCGTTCACCAGCATGGTGATCGACCCGCAGGGCCACTACCTGCCCTGCTTCTACCTGCCCTTCCGGGCCGACCTGCGGGACCGGGTCGCCGCCGAGGCGCTCCGGGCGGAGGTCCAGGACTCGGTCCGGACCGACGCCGGATTCCGGGCCCGGCACTGTGACGGCTGCCAGCAGTACGTCGAACGCAAATGGGAGAGTCGAGAGTTGGACGCCGAGTTCCACCGCCAGGCCCTGCTGGCGGCGCTGTGATGCCCCCGGTCGGCTCCGCGGCCGAACCCATGGACGAGACCGACGTCGAGACAGCTGCCGAGACCGCCGCCGAGACCGCCACGGGCGGGCCGGTGAGGACCGGCCGGGTGGCGCTGGTGTCGATGCCGTGGAACATCGAGACCTTCACCTCGCTCCAGATCGCCACCCTGAAGGGTCACCTGGTCCGCCAGGGCATCCCCACCACCAGCCGGCACTACCACAAGGACCTGCTGGACTACCTGGGCCCGGACGAGCGGCACCACGTCCACGAGTACGGCTACGGCGAGCACCTGTTCGGTGCCCTCTACTACCCGGACCGCCGTGCCGACTTCACCGCCGCGATCAACCGTCGCTTCGACACCCCCGACCTCACGCCGGTGCTGGACACCCTGGACCGGTTCTGCGAGGACGTGGTGCGGGACCTGCTGGCCACCGGCGCGCAGCTGGTCGGCTTCACCACCACCCACGTCCAGGTGATGTCCAGCATCTACATCGCCAGGCGGCTCAAGGAGGAGCGCCCGGGGATCAAGGTGGTGCTCGGCGGTCTCGCACTGTTCGAGCAGTTCTCGGAGAGCCTGGTCCGGCTCTACCCGGAGATCGACTTCATCGTGAACGGTGAGGGCGAGAAGGCCCTGCACCGGCTCGCCGTGGCCGTGCTGGCCGGTGAGGACGACGGGTTCGAGCGGATCGGCGGGCTCACCTGGCGGACGCCGGACGGCACCGCACACAGCAGTCCCAAGCCCGCCGAGCTGGTGACCCTGGCGGACTCGCCCGCCCCGGACCTGGACGACTACCTGACGATCCATCTGGCCGCCGAGCGCCGCGAGATCCCGCAGCCCAAGGTCTGCGTGGAGTCCGCCCGGGCGTGCAGCTGGGGCAAGTGCACCTTCTGCATCGAGAGCATCTCCAGCCGGGGCCCGTACCGCAGCCGCCCCGCCGGCGAGGTGGTGGACCAGATCGAGCGGTTGGTGGCCGACGCCAAGAGCGTCGACATCGCCTTCACCGATCCGGACATGTCCTCGCGGCGGGACGTCTTCGAGGAGGTGGTCGCCCGCGGGCTCGACCTTCGGATCGACGCCGAGGTCTCCGGACTGGTCGACCTGCCGACCCTGATCGCGATGAAGCGGGCCGGGCTCTCCACCCTGCAGATCGGCATCGAGTCCTTCGCCCCGGAGAACCTCAGACGATTCCTGAAGGGTGTCCAGCTCATCCACTACGTCGAACTGATGCGCTGGTGCTCCCAGTTGGACCTCTCACTGGTCTACAACATCATCGTCGGAGCCCCGTTCGACACCCAGCAGGACGTCGACATCGCGGTCGCCAACATGCGCAAGCTCTTCCCGCTGGCCCCACCGGTGATCAGTGAGTTCGTGGTCAGCCTGGGCAGCCCGATCTTCAACGACCTCGACTCCTACGGCATCGCCTCGCTCTCCCCGCTGCCGGAGACCGCCTGCTACCCGGAGGAGGTGCGGCAGGCCGTCGGCCCGCTGCTCTCCTTCCACGCGGGCTACGCCTTCGAGACCAAGGGGGACCGGGCCCCGCTCGACCACTCCGCGCTGATCGCCACCGTGGACGAGTGGTGGAAGCTGCGGGACGCCGGGTACCGGACGACCGCCTACCGGGGCCGGGGCTTCGTCGACGTCGAGTACGTGGTCGGCAAGGCCAACCGGCACGTGGAGGTGGTCGACCCGGCCGAGGTCGCCCTGCTCAACGCCGTCGCGGTGGAGGCCAAGAGCCTGCGCACGCTGACCCGGGAGACCGGCCGGCCGGAGGCCGAACTCCGCTACGCGGCCGACGCCCTGGGCGAGGCCGGACTGCTCTTCGAGAGCGACCGCAAGCTGCTGGCCCTGCCGGTCTTCGAGCGGATCGATCTGCGGGAGCACCGGCCGGCCCGGGAGCAGCGCCTGGACCTGCCCTGGCTGCGCGCGGACGAGAGCCGCCGCGCCCTCGACCTGGTGGCCCGGTGAGCCTGGGCGCGCTGCTGCGCCAGCGCTCCGCCGCCCTGTTCTTCGGCTCCGACCTGCTCGGCGCCGCTGCCCGCTACCTGCTCACCCTGGCCCTGGCGGTCTGGGTGCAGCAGGACACCGGCTCGGCCGGGCTGGCCGGGCTCACCATGCTGTTCGTGACGGCCGGCGGCCTGACCTCCCCGCTCACCGGGGCCCTGGTGGACCGGCTGCCCACCCGCTGGGCGCTGGTGCTGCCGCTGGGCGCCACCGCAGCGGTGCTGACCACCCTTCAGCTCGGCGACGGCCGCCCGGTGCTGCCGCTGCTCTACGCGGTCGGCTTCCTGTACGGCGCGCTCGGCGCGATGGCGGACACCGCGCAGTCGGTCGGCATCACCCAGCTCTTCGAGGACGACGCCCTCGTACAGGTCAACGCGCTGCACCAGACGCTCAGCCGGGGCCTGCGGGTGGTCATGCCGCTGGCCGGGGTCGGGATGTACGCGGCCTCCGGGATCGGGCTCACCGTGACGGCGGTCTGCCTGCTCCACCTGGCCGCCGCGGCCCTGGTGCTGCTGCTTCCGCTGGCCCCCGCCGCCGCCGAGTCGGAGCCGTTCTCGCTGCGCGCGCTGGGCCGGGACGTCCGGCGCGGACAGGCCGTGATCCACGGCGACGGCCTGCTGCGGGTGGTGGTCTACGCGGCGGCCGGTTCGCTCTTCTTCCTGAACTTCTTCGAGTCGGTCGGCCTGGCCATGGTCACCCAGGGGCTCGGCCGGTCGGCCACCTACCTGGCCTTCCTCATCACCCTCCAGGGCTTCGCGACCATCGTCTCGGGCACCCTGCTGGCCCGCTTCGGCAAGGGCGTCGGGCTCGGACGGCTGATGCTCGCCGGCCTGGCCTGTTTCGCGCTCTCCGCACTGCTCCAGGGCACCGGGGTGCTGCCGTTGGTGGTGACGGCGATGCTGGTGGCCGGCGCCGGGCTGCCGATGTGCATCGTCGCGATGGTGACGACCGTTCAGTCCAGGGCTCCGCGCGAGCAGTTGGGCCGGGTGCACGGGGCGATGCAGTTCGTGATCGGGGTGCCGCAGGGCATCGGGGTGGCGCTCGGCGCCTGGCTGGTCACCGTCACCGACTACCGGATCGCCTGCGGGGTGATCTGCGCCGGGCTGCTGGTCACCGCGCTGGCCCTGGCCGCCGCCCGATCCCGCCCGCTCTCGGCCGCGGCCTGGCGAGCCGGGGGGCCGGTGGAGGAGCCGGCGGAGGCCGCTCGATGACCGCTGCGGCGGCGTACGCGGAGGACTGCGTGTTCTGCGCGATCCGCGCGGGCCGCGGCCCGGCCACCGTGGTGCTGGACGCCCCGGAAGCGCTGGTGGTGATGGACGTCGCCCCGTCCGCGCCGGGCCAGCTGGTACTGGTGCCGGACGGTGGCGAGCAGGGGGTGGCCGAGGCCGCCCGGCTGCTGCCGCGCTGTGTCCGGGCCCTGGAGGCGGCCGGGTTCGCCGAGCGGGCGGTGCACGCCGTCGTCCGCTGGGACCTGGAGCACCCGGACCACCCGCACCCGGTGATCACCGTGGTGCCGGGGCCGCACGGCCTGCGGCCCAACCCGCTGGGCGGGTACGTCACCCGGGCCCGGCTGGAGGAGGACGCCCGCCTGATCGTCCGGGCGTTCGGCGCCGACGGGGGCCCGGTCAGTCCTCCAGGGTGAGCCGGTCGCCGATCCGGAGGCGGCCTGGGTGGGCGACGGTGGCCAGGGCGTCCAGGCGACCGTCGTGGGCGTGGTCGATGGTCTTGAGGATCTCCGGCGCGTGCGGCAGGCCGGGCTGGGCGGTGCCGGACATGACGCACCGTTCGCTGGAGCGGACGAAGGCCAGCACCAGCCCGGTGGGGGCGGCCGCGCTGCGGCCGAACCAGGTGTCCTCGGTGAACGGGGCGGTGCCCGGCGGGGTGCGCAGCAGCACGTTCGGCCGGAACCGGCGTTCGTCCACGGCGGTCTCCGGGAGCTCGGCGCGCAGCCAGTCCAGGGTCGCGGTGGTCAGCACGCTCACCGGCAGCTGGTCGAAGTGCGAGACGGTGTCCTCCCGGGCCAGCTCGACGTCCTCGCGCTGGAGGTAGGCGCGCAGGAAGGCGTCCGGATCGGGGACGGGCTTGCCCAGCGGGTCGAGCAGTTCGGGGGCGGTCAGCCGGGTGCCGAGCCGCGAGCCCAGCCGCAGCAGCCCGTCCATCCGGCGGAACCTCCGGGTGGACTTCCCGGAGCCGAGCTTCCCGGCCCCGTCCCGGACGGCGTACAGCCGGTCGCCCGCCAGTCCGCGCTCGTCCACCTCCACGGAGTCGAGCCGCTCGCCCCCGGTCGACTTGACCGGGTAGCGCCACAGCCGCTCGATCACGCCGATGATCTCTGCCATGACGAGAGCGTAGCGGCGGCACCGGAAGTTGGTCTAGACCATGACAGCCCGACCGGCCGGGTACCGTCGGGTCGCCCGCGCTCAGCCCAGGCGGGCCACCGCCCGGACCGGGGCGCCGTCGGCGGCGGTGAGGCGGATCGGGAAGAAGGAGACCGCCACCGGGAGGCCGGCGTCCCGGGCCTCCAGCAGCGGGGTGAGGTCGGTCAGGTTCTCGCAGACCACCGCCCCGCCGGGGGCTCCGAGCAGCGCGCGGTGGGCGGCCAGCGATCCGGGCTCCGGCGCCGGGTCGTGCTCGTCGGCGAGGGCGTCCAGCAGGGCCGCCACCGCCGGGTCGGCCGGGGCCGGTTCCGGGGTGAGGTCGATGCTCAGCGCGTCCACCCCGACCGAGCGGATCCCGGCGGCGACCACCGCCCCGGCGGCCTCCGGGGTGAGGTAGGGGTGCGCCAGGTAGTGGTCGGTGCCCCAGTGCCGGGCCCAGCCGGTGACCAGGAGGAGCACGCTCCCCTCCGCCGCCCCGGCCAGGGCCGGGGCCAGCTGAGCGGCCGTCACCGCGCTGCGCGGCTCCAGCCCGCGCAGGTCGGCCAGCACCGCCGGGCCGGTGAACAGGGCCAGCGGCAGCCCGTCCAGGGTCGGCCAGGTGACGTCCACGTGGTACGGCGCGTCCACGTGCGTCCCGGACTGCGAACCGAGGTGCAGCGCCAGCACGTTGACCCCGTCGGCGGCGGTGGTCAGGGCGGGCCGCACCACCACCTCCGGATCCCCGGGGTAGACCGGCATGCCGGTGGTGACCGGATGGGTGAGGTCGATCAGCGTCGCCGTCATGCCCACCATCCTGGCCCATGGGCGCCGCCCGGGGCGGAGCCGCGCCCTCCCGGATCCCTTGCCCGGCGATCGGGCGGTCGGTAGGTTACCGGGCGAGCCGGACGGGGGTGCGAGCCCCGAATGGTTCGTCAACACCCCTGTGGTGCAGGGCTGTTCGGCTCCAGGCATCCCTCCCGGTCGTCCGCCCGGCACGCGGCGCACTCCAGTCGAGTCACGGGGCGGTGCCTCCCGCCGCCCGGAGGGACGTCCGGTGAAGACCGAAGCCACCACCCAGCGGGTCAGCTGCACCGGGGCCCGCAGCGGCGAGGGCCCCGTCACCTGGGGCCAGTACGCGATCTGGCACGCGCTCCGGGCGATCCGCCCCGGCGACCACGCCTACAACGTCCCGATGGACGGCCCGGTCTCCCCGCCGCTGCCGCTGGAGACGGTCCGTCAGGCCCTCGGCGGGCTGCTGTACGTCCACGACGCCCTCCGCACCCGGGTGGTGGAGACCCCCGGCGGCGAGCTGCGCCAGCAGCTGGACGGTGAGGGTGGCGCCCCGCTGCACCTGAGAGCGGGCACCGCGGAGACCGCCGCCGGGATCGGCGCCGAGCTGCGGCAGGAGCTCTGGGGCCGGGCCTTCGACTACGCGGGCGAGTGGCAGGCCCGGTTCGGCGTGGTCGTGGAGGACGGGCTGGTGCACCACCTGGCCGCCGTCTTCTCGCACACCGCCGCCGACGCCTGGGGCCTGCCCCGGCTGATGGAGGACCTGGTCGCGCTCGCCACCGGGGCGAGCCGCGAACAGGTCCGGGAGGCCTCCGCCGCCGAACTCCAGCCGCTGGAACAGGCCGCCGAGCAGCGCTCCGCCCGCGGGCAGCGGCTCGACGCGGCCGCCCGCCGGCACTGGCGCACCGCCGCCGCCGGAGCCCGTGCCCCGAAGGACCCGGCCGCGCTCACCCCCGCCCCCGAGGACCCGCCCTACCGCCGCGCCCACCTGCTCTCCCCGGCCCTGCCGCAGGCCCTGGCGCGGCTCTGCCCGGCCGTCCGGGCCACCCCGCCCACCGTGCTGCTCGCCGCCACCGCGCTGACCGTGGCCGAGTGGGCCGGCACCGGCCGCTGCGGCCTCCAACTGATGGTCAACAACCGCTTCCACAACGGCCTGGCCCGCGCCACCGGTCCGCTCGCGATGGAGGGCTACCTCGCCATCGACACCGAGGGCGCCGACTTCGCCGAACTCCTCGGCCGCACCAAGCGCGCCTCGCTGGCCACCTACCGCAGCGCCTACTACGACAAGAGCGCCCTGGAGGCCGAGCTCGCCCCGTACGCCGAGGATCCGGGCGTGGTCTTCGAGCGCTCCTGCTGGTACAACGACCAGCGCGTCGCTCCCCTCCCCGCCCCGGACCCCTCCTGGGACCCGTCCGCCGCCCCAGCCGCCACCCTCACCTGGCAGCCCGCCACCGACCACGGCGGCCGGGTCAGCTACGTCCTGCACATGGCCGACCAGCCGGGCGGCCTGGAGATCGCGATGACCGCCGACTCCCGCCTGTTCGCCCCGGCCGAGGTGGAGCGCCTGCTGCGCGGCATCGAGCGGACGGTGATCGCCGAGGCCGCCGCGCTGTGACCCTCCTGACGTACCCTCACCCCACACGAACGGACGTGCGGTGGGGGGAGACATGGGGATGACGGCCGAGCCGGTACCGACGGGCGAGGGAGGGCCGGGAGTGACGGCGCGTCGGAAGACGGTGCGGGCCCTGCTGGGGGCGGTCGGGCTGATGGTGGTGGCCCAGGTGATCGGGAGCATCGCCACCCACCGGGGCGGGCTGGTGCTGATCCAGGAGCTGGACCGGCCGGTGGACTGGGTGGTCGCGGCGGTGGTCGTGCTGACGGCCGCGGCGATGGTCTGCCTGCGGGACGACGGGGCCAGGGCGACGGTGCTGGTGGCCGTCATCGGGCTGGCCTTCTTCAGCATTCCGGCGTACCAGTTCACCCGCTCCGACTGGAAGCCGACGGAGCGTCACGCGGCGCCCGCCCGCGCCGACCGCCAGTTGGTGGTGGAGGAGGGCCGCGACCTGATCGACCCGCTCTGGATGGTCTACCTGGAGCAGGGCAGCGGCCTCGCCGAACGTCGCTGGCACCTCGGCCGGTTCAACGGCGACTCGGACGACGGCGCCCTGCTGGAGGCCGCCTGGGACGGCCCGGACCGGATCCGGATCCGGACCGGGGACGGCAGGGTCCAGCTGATCGAGCTGGCCCCGGACGGTTCGCCCCGCAGCCGCGCGGAGTGAAGCGCCGACAACGCCGGGCGGGCCGCGCCGGCGGCCGAGGTGTTCGCGGAGCTGCCGAACGAGTGGCCGCCCCGGTACCAGGGCGAGCCGGACACCGCCCGGCTGCACTGGCTGGGCCATCCGGCCCTGCGCGCGGTGGACCTCAGGCTGGCCCCGGACCTGAGCACGGTGGTGGCCACCCGGCTCCGGTGAGCGGCCGGCGCCGGGCTCTAAGGTGCCCGGTATGAGCACAGATCAGCAGAACGTCCGCCGGCCCTGGGTGGTCGGGGTGTCCGGAGCGTCCGGGACGCCGTACGCCGCCTCCGTGATCCGGGCGCTGCTGGGGGCGGGGGAGGCCGTGGACCTGGTGGTGAGCCGGGCGGCGCGGCTCACCATCCTGGACGAGACCGGCATCGCCTTCCGGGACGCGCACTGGCGGGACGACCTGGCCGCGTGGCTGGGGAGCGGGGACCTCGACGGCGTCCGCTACTGGCCGGCGGGCGACTTCGCGGCCGGCCCGTCCAGCGGCTCGTACCCGGCCAAGGGGATGCTGGTGGTGCCGGCCACCACCGGGGCGGTGGCCGGGATCGCGCTCGGCCTGAGCAAGGACCTGCTCCAGCGGGCCGCCAGCGTCACCCTCAAGGAGCGCCGCCCGCTGGTGGTCTGCCTGCGCGAGACCCCGCTCAGCGGGGTGACGCTCCGGCACCTGGTGGAGCTGGACGCCCAGGGCGCCGTCGTGCTGCCGGCCTCACCGGGCTTCTACGCGGGCGGGTCGACCGCCCGCGAGCTGGTCGATTTCGTCGCCGGGCGGGTGCTGGACGCGGTCGGTGTGCCGCACGCGCTCTACCGGCGTTGGGAGGGAGAGTTGGGCGAGGGTGGGAAGGTCGGGTGAGCGGGCGCCCGATGGGAAGGTATGTTCTCTGAGATATCCGGGTCGATCTGAGCATGTCGCCTTTGAAACCGGATAATGATCTGTGGGTCTGGAGAGGTTCGGAAGGACGCGGGCGGATACATGGACACGGTGGACAGACAGCTCATCCAGGCCCTTCGGGAGAACGGCCGGGCCTCGTACGCCGAACTCGGCCGCCTGGTAGGCCTGTCCGGGCCGAGCGTCACGGACCGGATCAACCGGCTGGAGCAGGCCGGGGTGATCACCGGGTACCGGGCCACCGTCAACCCGGCCTCGCTGGGCTTCGGGGTGACCGCGCTGATCGGCCTCCAGCTGACCGACGCGGCCGACCACGAGGACGTGGCGCACCGGCTGAAGGACCTCGGCGAGGTCGAGGACTGCTGGTTCATCGCGGGTGACGACTCGTACATGCTGAAGGTCCGGGTCTCCGACGTGGAGGGCCTGGAGTCGGTGGTCAAGCGGCTCTCCGGCACCAAGGGGGTGGCCCGCACCAGGACCACCGTGGTGCTCTCCACCAAGTGGGAGAACCGGGTGAGCGAACTGCCTTTGGAATCGGGGGAGTAGAGCGATGGCACTGGTCGGCCTGGAGGAGCTGCGCGCCGCGCAGCAGCGCATCGAGGGAGTGGCGGTGCGCACGCCGTTGCTGCCCGCCCCGTGGGCGGAGGACGGCACGCGCCGGCTCTGGCTCAAGCCGGAGAGCCTCCAGCCGACCGGAGCGTTCAAGCTGCGCGGGGCGTACAACCGCCTCTCCGCGCTGAGCGAGGCGGAGAAGGCCCGCGGCGTGGTCGCCCAGTCCAGCGGCAACCACGCCCAGGCGGTGGCCTACGCCGCCCAACTGCTCGGCATCAAGGCCGTCATCGTGATGCCCGACGTCTCACCCGCCGTCAAGGTCGAGAACACCCGGGCCTTCGGCGCCGAGGTGATCCTGGTCGCCCCCGGCGAGCGGGACACCCTGCCCGCCGAGCTGGCGGAGCGTCACGGGTACGTCTGGGTGCCGCCGTACGACGACCCGTACATCATCGCGGGCCAGGGCACCGTCGGCCTGGAGATCGCCGAGGACGCCCCGGACGAGCTGGACACCGTGCTGGTGCCGGTCAGCGGCGGCGGCCTGATCAGCGGCACCGCCGCCGCGCTCAAGCTGGCCTGCCCGGGCGTACGGGTGATCGGCGTCGAGCCCGAGCTGGCCGCCGACGCCCAGGCCTCCTTCCGGGCCGGCGAGCGGCTGAGCTGGTCCACCGACCTCACCTACCGGACCATCGCCGACGGGCTGCGCACCCCGAGCGTCGGAGTGCTGCCCTTCGACCACATCCAGGCCTACGTGGACGACATCGTGACCGTCTCCGAGGAGGAGATCCGCTCCACCGTCGCCCTGCTGGCCCGCCGCGGCCGCCTGGTCGCCGAGCCCTCCGGAGCGGTCGCCCCGGCCGCCTACTTCCACCGTGCGGCCGAGCTCGACGGCCGGGTCTTCGCCGCCGTGGTCAGCGGCGGCAACGTCGACCCGGGGCTGCTGGCCGAGCTGCTCGCTCCATAGGCGTAGGCTCGTTCCCGGCTTGATAACCGAGGCACGAGGAGGCGGGGCACCGCATGGACGCAGGGCTCAAGCGCGAGCTGGAGGCGAAGGTCTACGCGGGTGAGCGGCTGACCCGCGAGGACGGCATCGCCCTCTACGAGAGCGACGACCTGGCCTGGCTCGGCGGTCTGGCGCACCACGTGCGGACGGTGAAGAACGGCGACGTCGTCCACTTCAACGTCAACCGCCACCTCAACATGACCAACGTCTGCTCCGCCTCCTGCGCGTACTGCTCGTTCCAGCGCAAGCCGGGCGAGAAGGACGCGTACACCATGCGGATCGAGGAGGCGGTGCGGCTCGCGAAGGCGATGGAGGTCGACTCGCTGACCGAGCTCCACATCGTCAACGGCCTGCACCCGACGCTGCCCTGGCGCTACTACCCGCGGAGCCTGCGCGAGCTCAAGGCCGCGCTGCCGAACGTCTCGCTGAAGGCCTTCACCGCCACCGAGATCCACTGGTTCGAGCGGATCAGCGGTCTGACGGCCAGTGAGATCCTGGACGAGCTGATCGACGCCGGCCTGGAGTCGCTCACCGGCGGCGGCGCGGAGATCTTCGACTGGGAGGTCCGCCAGCACATCGTCGACCACGAGACCCACTGGGAGGACTGGTCGCGGATCCACCGCCTGGCGCACGAGAAGGGCCTCAAGACCCCGTGCACCATGCTCTACGGCCACATCGAGGAGCCCCGGCACCGGGTCGACCACGTGCTGCGGCTGCGTGAGCTCCAGGACGAGACCGGCGGCTTCCAGGTCTTCATCCCGCTGCGGTACCAGCACGACTTCCACGACTCCAAGGACGGCGTGGTCCGCAACAAGCTGATGGCCCGTACGGAGATGGCCACCGGCGCCGAGGCGCTGAAGACCTTCGCGGTCTCCCGGCTGCTCTTCGACAACGTCCCGCACGTCAAGGTCTTCTGGGTGATGCACGGCGTCACCACCGCGCAGCTGGCGCTCAGCCACGGCGCCGACGACATGGACGGCTCGGTGGTCGAGTACAAGATCACCCACGACGCGGACAACTTCGGCACCCCGAACAAGCTGGGCCGCGACGACCTGCTCGACCTGATCCGCGACGCCGGCTTCCGCCCGGTGGAGCGCAACACCCGCTACGAGGTCATCCGCGAGTACGAGGGCCCCGACCTGAACCGCCGGGAGACCCCGCAGGCCATGCGCCTCTGATACGCGCGTCACACCGTCCCCCGGCAGGCAACCCGCACCGGGGGACGGTGCGTATCCCTCGGGGGCGTCTTGCGGGTCGGCGCGGATGAGACCGCGTCGTCGGTGCACGCACCTCGACGCCTTCTCGTCAGTCGCCGATGCTCCGCATGGACTCCCTCCTCGGCGGCGCCGATGCACGCACCCCGACGACGCGGTCTCATCCGCGCCGACCCGCAAGACGCCCCCGGCCGCGTATGCTCACAGGCTCACCACACGCCAAGGGTTCCGTTCCGGCCCGTGGCTTTGGAAGGATCGCCCCATGTCCGGTTCCCATCGCGCCAAACCTCGAGGCGGGGCAGCAGCCCCCACGACCCTGGAGGAGGGCGCGCGGCCGCGCGGACACCGGCGCAAGCCCAAGAAGAAGAGCCACGGCGGCAAGGCCGCGTTCGGCTCCACCGCCTTCCTGCTGGCCGCGGTCTCCGGCTGGTTCACCGTCGGGCCGGGCAACGCCGAGCCCCGGGTGACCGCCGCCGGGGTGCCGGACCGGCCGCTCCCTGACGGTGCGTCGACGGCCGCCCCGTCCGCCGACCCGGCGCAGGCCAAGGCCGACCAGCGGGCCGAGCAGCCCGCCGCCAACCGCTCCGACCGGGGCGACGGCACCTTCGACGCGATCCCCGGCATCGGCCCCAAGTTCGCCTCCCAGATCTCCGCCGACACCCGGCAGCTGGTGGTGGCCACCGGCAAGGCGGGCGACGCCACCGAGACCACCGTGGTGCTCTGGACCAGGACCGCCGACAACCGCTGGAAGCCCGGCGCCAGCTGGCAGGGCCACAACGCGGCCAAGGGCTGGACCACCGACAAGAAGCAGGGCGACCTGCGCAGCCCGGTCGGGGTCTTCGCCCTGACCGACGCCGGCGGCCGCAAGGCGGACCCGGGCTCCAAGCTGCCGTACGACCAGGACAAGGCCTTCGTGATCGGCGGCACCGGCTTCAACGGCGAGCAGCTGGCCGGCTCCTTCGACTACGTGGTGGCGATCAACTACAACCGGGTGCCCGGCACCTCCCCGCTCTCCACCAAGTACCCGATGGGCGTGGCCAAGGGCGGCGGCATCTGGCTGCACGTGGACCACGGCGGCCCGACCCACGGCTGCATCTCGCTGCCCGAGGCGCAGATGGTCGAACTCATCAAGGCGCTGGACCCGGCCGCCAAGCCGGCCATCGTGATGGCCGACGCGGCCACCATGGCCGCCTGACGGCACCCCGGGGCACCCCCGGACGGAGGCTTGATCCCGGGGGAGTTGTGCAGCCCCTACAGCTTCCGACCTCGTACGTTGTACCGGTGCGCGACCGGGCGACCCGCCGGTAACGCTGTTGAGTGGGTGGTATGACCGCCTCCCGCATCGTGGCGCTCGGCCACTACCAGCCGCCCAAGGTCCTCTCCAACGACGACCTGGCGACGCTGGTCGACACCGACGACGAGTGGATCCGCTCCCGGGTCGGGATCCGCACCCGCCACATCGCGGAGGACGAGACCCTCGTCGACCTCGCCACCGAGGCCGCCCAGAAGGCGCTGGCCAACAGCGGTCTGATGGCCGACCAGATCGACCTGGTGGTGGTCGCCACCTGCACCGCCACCGAGCGCAGCCCGTACACGGCCGCCGCGGTGGCCGCCCGCCTCGGCGTGAAGAGCCCGGCCGCGTACGACATCAACACTGTCTGCTCCGGCTTCTCCTACGCGCTGGCCACCGCCGACCACGCGATCCGGGCCGGCTCCGCCACCCGGGCGCTGGTGATCGGCGCCGAGCGGATGTCCGACACCATCGACTGGTCCGACCGCACCACCTGCGTGATCTTCGCGGACGGGGCCGGGGCCGCGGTGCTGGAGGCCGTCCCGGACGAGCGGGCGGGCGTCGGCCCGGTGCTCTGGGGATCGGAACCGGACAAGGGCGACGCGGTGGTCATCACCGGCTGGGACCCGACGATCAGTCAGCAGGGCCAGACCGTCTTCCGCTGGGCCACCACCCAGCTCGCCCCGCTGGCCCGGCAGGCCTGCGCCAAGGCCGGGCTGGAGCCGTCCGAGCTGCGCGGCTTCGTGGCCCACCAGGCCAACCTGCGGATCATCGACGCCATCGCCGCCAAGCTCGGCCTGGCCGAGGACGCGGTGGTGGCCCGGGACGTGGTCGAGTCCGGCAACACCTCGGCCGCCTCCATCCCGCTGGCGCTCTCCAAGCTGGTCGAGCGCGGCGAGCTGCGCAGCGGCGACCCGGTGCTGCTGTTCGGCTTCGGCGGCGGTCTGGCCTACGCCGGCCAGGTGGTCCGCTGCCCCTGACGCCCCCTCGGCGTCCACACCCCCCTGTACTCCCGGGACGCACCCCCGGGACGGCGAAGGACCCCGGGCCCTCACGGGCCCGGGGTCCTTCGCGTTGGTCGGGCGTGCTGCGCGGTGTGGCGGTCGGCCAACCTCCCCCGAGGACACGGCCGGCGTCCGGCACGTCCCGGACAGGAAACCGGGACGGAGCACGCGTGGACGGGGTGGTTTACTTCGGCGGCTTCTTGCCGGTGACGCCCAGGTAGACCTGGAGCGCCAGCGTGGGCTTGAGGTCCTTGGCCTTCACTCCCCAGGAGGTGAAGGCCTTGGCGTGCTCGGCCGCCGAGGCGAGCAGCGAGACCAGGGCCCCGGAGAGTCCGGAGGCGTCGACCGACCTGTCGGTCTTCCCCTGGTTCGCCGAGATGGCCTCGGCGAGGGGCCCGGCCACCGAGTTGAGGACCTTCATGCGGATCTTGAAGAACCGCTTGTCCCCTTCGGCCGCACCGAGAGTGACGACTCGGAGAATGGCATCGTTCTTGCGCCAGAAGGCGAGAAAACCCTCCACCAGGTCTTCCGACGTGGTGACACCGGTCTTTCCCGCCCAGGACTTTCCATCGACGAGCTCCTTGAGCTCGACGCTGTCCTCGGCCATTTCCTCGGCGATTTCGAGGACTGCGCCCTCGACGTCCGGGAAGTACTGGTAGAAGGTCGCGGGGGAGGTGCCTGCCATCCGGGCGACGTCGATGACCTTGACGTCCCGGTACGGAGACGTGCTGAGCATCTCGCGGAGGCAGTCGAGCAGCTTCTGCCGCGTCTCCTGTCCGCGTCGCCCGGCGACGCGACCGTCGACGGTGCGAACTTGTCCTGTCATGCCGTCAGCTTACCGTGGCAAGATCTTGGCGCGATTCGGTGATGCGACTATTAGCCCGCCCGGGTTGATGGATATTCAGCTCCGGATGCCCGCGACCGTTCCCCCCCGTGAGCTGACGGGACCCCAGCGTGACGGGTCGTCGGCTGAGGCTCCGTCGGGTGGCGCAGAGTGACCGTAGTGGAGCCTGCTGTTCCGATTGCGGGCCCGTCGGCGGCCGGTCGGCCACCGCCGTCCGTCGGTCCGTCAGATCCCGTCCGGGAAGGCCGGAACCCGCCCCGGACGGGGCTGCGGCGGGGGAGATTGGATCAGGCGGGGCGGGCATTGGAGAATCGGGGGCGTCGCGCCCCCGACCGGGTGGCGGCAGGACGGGGAGGTGGCTGCGGAGTGGACCAGCTTTCGGCGCACGATCCGAGG
Organism: Kitasatospora sp. NPDC004289; assembly: GCF_053602875.1. Lineage (NCBI taxonomy): Bacteria > Bacillati > Actinomycetota > Actinomycetes > Kitasatosporales > Streptomycetaceae > Kitasatospora > Kitasatospora sp. NPDC004289. The sequence continues at coordinate 68,398 of NZ_JBSGEL010000013.1, forward strand.
CGGATCGGGCCCTTCGAGGTGCTCGGGCGGCTCGGCGCGGGCGGGATGGGTCTGGTCTACCTGGCACGCTCCGCCTCGGGCCGCCGGGTGGCGATCAAGACGGTGCGGGCGGAACTGGCCGAGGACGACCTGTTCCGGGTCCGCTTCGCCCGGGAGATCGCGGCGGCCAAGACGGTCGGCGGCTTCTACACCGCCGCCGTGGTGGACGCCGACGCCGACGCGCGGGTGCCCTGGCTGGCCACCGCGTACGTCCCGGCGCCCTCCCTGGAGGACCTGGTCGCCCACTGCGGGCCGCTGCCGGTGGACGCCGTCCGCTGGCTGATCGCGGGCATCGCCGAGGCCCTGCAGTCCATCCACGCGGCCGGGCTGGTCCACCGCGACCTCAAGCCCTCCAACGTGCTGGTGGTCGAGGACGGCCCGCGGGTGATCGACTTCGGCATCGCCGCCGGGGTCTCCAGCTCCCGCCTCACCATGACCAACGTCGCGGTCGGCACCCCCGCCTACATGTCGCCGGAGCAGGCCAAGGACAGCCGCAGCGTGACCGGCGCCAGCGACGTCTACTCGCTCGGCTCGCTGCTGGTCTTCTGCGCCACCGGCCACGCCCCCTACCGGGGCGCCAACCCGGTCGAGACCGTCTTCCAACTGCTGCGCGACCAGGCCGACCTGACCGGCCTTCCGGCCGAGCTGCACGACCTGGTCCGGGCCTGCATGCGGCAGGAGGCCGACCAGCGCCCGACCCCGGCCCAGATCCAGGCCGAGCTGGCCCCGCACCTGTTCTCGCGGGACGACGCGGCCGGGGAGGCGGGGGACTGGCTGCCCGTCAACGCGATCGACCTGATCGAGCAGAAGCGCAACCGGCGGCCCACCCCGCCGCCGCCCGTGCCGGCCCCCGTCCCGCAGCCCCAGCCCCAGCCGCACCCCCAGCCCCAGCCGCACGGGCAGCCGTACGAGCGGGCGACCGAGAAGATCGCGGGACGTCCGCCGCAGGGCGTCCCCGGCCAGGGGGCTCCGGACCACGGCGCGCCGGCCCAGGGGGCCGTCCGGCTGGCCGGGGCGGCGGTGCCGATAGGGCCCGGCCCCCGGGCCGAGGCGGCGCCCGGCGGCATGGCCGGACCGGGCACCGACTGGGTGCGCCGCGCGACGCCCGCAGGGGCCGGGCAGCCCGCCGAGGCCGAGCCGCCGGCTCCGCGCTGGCGTCCCTGGCGGTTCCGGATGTCCAACGACGTCTGGGGCACCCCGGTGGTCGCCGAGGGCACCCTGTTCGTCTCCAGCTTCGAGGTGCACGCCCTCGACATCGGCTCCGGCCAGCGCCGCTACAAGACCCGGGACGTGGCCTGGGCACTCGCCGTGGACTCCGGCCGGGTGCACGCCGCCGACGGCCCGCACCTGTACACCGTGGACGTCCGGGACGGCACGGAGCGCTGGCGCAACTCGCTGGACGGCTGGATCTACTCCCTGGACGCCGCCGACGGCGTGCTCTGCTGCGGTGTCAGGGGCGGTGGCGTCCAGCTCCGTTCGGCCGCCAGCGGGGCCGAGCTCTGGCGCGCCGACGACGCCCAGCAGGACTACGAGAACCCGCAGTCCGGTCCGGCCCTGGTGGCCGGGGCGATGTACTACCACGGCGGCGGACGGCTGCGCTGCGTCGACCCGCGCGGCGGCGGCATCCGCTGGGCCATCCCGGTCGGCGAGGGCGTTCCCTCCCGCCCGGTCGAGCACGCCGGCACCCTCTACCTGACCTCCGGCACCCGGGTCTTCGCCCTGGACGCGGCCACCGGTGCCGAGCGCTGGCGGTTCGAGGCGGCCGTGGTGCTCTTCACCCCGCCCGCAGTGGACAACGGCGCGGTCTACGTCGCCGACTACCTCGGCACCGTCTACTCGCTGGACGCCGCCACCGGCCGCGACCGCTGGCGCGGCCGCACCGGCAGCCGCCAGGGCGCCGAGCCCGTGGTGGTCGCGGGCGGCACCGCCCTGGTCGGCGCGGGGGACACCCTGCACGCCTTCGACACCGCCTCCGGCCACGAGCGCTGGCGCTACCGCGCCCGGGGCGACCTGGTGGGGACCCCGGCCGTCGCCGACGGCCTGGTCCACCTCGGCAGCCGGGACCACTCCCTGCACACCCTGGACCTGAGCACCGGTCAGCTCCGCTGGGAGCTCGGCACCAAGGGCGAGCTCACCGGCTCCCCGGTGGCCGTCGGGGGGAGGGTCTTCGTCGGCTCCAAGGACCGGTGCGTCTACGCTCTGGACGCGTTCTACGGCACGGCCGTACCGAACTGACGGGGCGGAGCGGGGGGATGACAGAGATGGAGACGGCGTCGAAGGTCTCGGAGCCCAAGGTCTCGGAGCCCAAGGTCTCGGAGCCGAAGGCCACGGAGCCCAAGGTCTCGGAGCCCAAGGCTTCGAAGTCGAAGGCCTGGACGAGACCGGAGCTCCCGGACCTGGCCGAGCAGCTGGAACAGGCGGCGCACCGGCGGCGGCGTCGGCGTGACCGCCGGCGGCAGGGGTGGGCACTGGGCTGCGTCGGGGTGGCCCTGCTGCCGGTGCTGGCGGCCGGTGGCGCGGTGGTGGCCTCCGCCGCGCGGGAACGGAACGCGAAGACCCGGGCGGTGGCGGAGGCGGACCGGGCGGCCGAGGCGTTCGTCGCCTCGGTCGCGGGCCTGGACTACACCCAGGGCGTGCCGAAGGACAGCCTGGCGTCCGCGGCGGCCGCCGGAAAGGTCAAGCTGAGCGACGTCCGGCCCGGGCCGGGCTGGTCGGTCGAGGTGCGGCTGCGGGTGGAGCGGGGTTACACCTCGTCGCCGGTACCGATGCACCTGACCGCCAAGCGCTGCTACCGCCTGGTGCTGGGCGTCCAGGGCCCGCCTCCGGCCCTCGTCGGATCGGACTGCTGAGCCCGCGTCAGCCGCGGCGCCGCCAGGCCTCCCAGGCCGAGGTGATCATCGAGTCCAGGTCGTGGGCGGCCTTCCAGCCGAGCTCACGGTGGATCAGTTCGGCGGAGGCGACCACGCTGGCCGGGTCCCCGGCGCGGCGCGGGGCGATCTCCGGCGGGGTGTCGAGGCCGGTGATCCGGGCGATGGCGGCGACCATCTCCAGCACCGAGACGCCCTCGCCCCGGCCGATGTTGAGGGTGAGCGCGAGCCGCTCCTCGGCGGCCTCCAGGCGCTCGACGGCGGCCAGGTGGGCGGAGGCGATGTCCGCGACGTGGATGTAGTCGCGCACGCAGCTGCCGTCGGGGGTGGCGTAGTCGTCGCCGAAGACCAGCGGGGCCCGACCGGACGTCAGGCGCTGGAGCACCATCGGCACCAGGTTGGAGACCCCGTCGTCGGCCAGCTCCGGGGCGGCCGTGCCGGCCACGTTGAAGTAGCGCAGCGAGACGGTGGACAGGCCGTGGGCACGGCCGACGGCCCGCACCATCCACTCGCCGGCCAGCTTGCTCTCGCCGTACGGGTTCATCGGGTCGCAGGGGGTGGCCTCGGTGACCAGGTCCACGTCCGGCATGCCGTAGACGGCGGCCGAGGAGGAGAACAGCACGTGCCGCAGGCCGCCGTCCACGGCCGCCTCCAGCACGGTCTGAAGGCCCGTGAGGTTCTCCCGGTAGTAGCGCAGCGGCTGCTCGACCGACTCGCCGACCGCCTTCTTGGCCGCGACGTGCACCACGCCGGTGACCCCGTGCTCCCGGATCACCGCGTCCAGCGCCGCCCGGTCCAGCGTGGAGCCGACCACCAGCGGCACGCCCCCGGGCAGCCGGGACGGGGAGCCGCTGCTCAGGTCGTCCAGCACGACCACCCGCCGCCCGGTCGCGACCAGCTCCCGCACGACGTGTCCGCCGATGTAACCGGCTCCGCCGGTGATCAACCAGGTCATGTCCGAGAGCCTATGCCGCCGACGCACCGCTCCGGGAGCGGCGGCTGACAGCGCGTCGGTTCGGGATATCGGGACATAAAGGTGCAATCCTGCCAAAGCTGCCCAGGCCCGACGGCAGTCGCCCGCGCACGGAACCGGAGGAATCCCAGGTGCACCCCAAGAAGGAACCCACCCGCCCGATCCCGGCCGGCCCCCGCCCCACCGGGCCCCGGCTGCTGCTCCCCGGGATGGCCCTGCTGGCGGCCGTCGCCCTGGTCAGCGGCTGCACCAGCAGCAGTTCCTCCTCGTCCTCGGCGTCCTCCTCCGCGTCGTCCTCCGCCTCCTCCACGGCGGCCGCGCCGTCGAGCTCCAACTCGCTCCAGGACGACTACCAGAAGGTGATCGCCAACGTGCTGCCCTCGGTGGTGCAGATCACCACCGGCACCGGGCTCGGCTCCGGCATCGTCTACGACGACAAGGGCCACGTCGTCACCAACGCCCACGTGGTCGGCACCGCCAAGACCTTCACCGTCACCCTGGCCAACAGCAGCAAGGTGCTCGACGCCACCCTGGTCGCCAGCTACCCCGAGTCCGACCTCGCCGTCATCAAGCTCACCAACCCGCCGAGCGGTCTCAAGCCCGCCGCCTTCGGTGACTCCGGCAAGGTCGAGGTCGGCCAGATCACCCTCGCCATGGGCAGCCCGCTCGGCCTCTCCTCCTCCGTGACCCAGGGCATCGTCTCGGCCACCGGCCGGACCGTCTCCGAACCCAAGGGCGGCGACTCCCCGGGCGCCACCATCGGCAACATGGTGCAGACCTCCGCCGCCATCAACCCCGGCAACAGCGGCGGCGCCCTGGTCAACCTCTCCAGCCAGGTGATCGGCATCAACACCCTCGCCGCCACCGACCCCGACATGAACGGCAGCGCCGCCCCCGGCATCGGCTTCGCAATCCCGGCCGCCACCATCACCAGCATCGCCGACCAGCTCATCAAGGACGGCAAGGTCACCAACTCCGGCCGGGCCGCCCTCGGCATCACCGCCCGCACCTACTTCGACGCCGACTTCCGCCCCGCGGGCGTCGTCATCGCCTCCGTCACCGCCGGCGGCCCCGCCGCCAACGCCGGCCTCCAGCCCGGCGACGTCATCACCAAACTCGGCGACACCCCCATCACCACCATGAACAGCCTCACCACCGCCCTCGCCGCCCTCCAACCCGGCGCCAAGGTCCCCGTCACCTATCAGCGCGACGGCAAGACCACCACCACCGACGTCACCCTCGGCACCCTCCAGGGCTGACACCCCCTCAAGACCCCGGGCCCGGCAGGCCCACACCCGCGCAAGGGCAGGCCTGCCGGGCCCGGTCACGTCGGGAATGGCCCGGCTATACAGATTTCCATATACTGGATTGCGTGGCCGACCTCTGGCGGATCGAGATCGAACCGGAAGTCCGACAGTGGCTGGAACAGCTGCCGGATGCTCAGTACGACAAGGCGGAGCGCGCTGCGGACATGCTCGCGGCCCAGCCGACCACCTTGGGCGAGCCTTACGCGCGGCACTTGGGCGGCAAGCTCAGAGAGCTCCGCTTCGTCATGGACGGCAATGCCGTGCGCATCACGTACTGGTTGACGTCCGATCAGCGGATCGTTCTGCTGACGGTCTTCCGCAAGACCCGACAGCGCGAGACCGCAGAGGTGGACCGGGCCCGCGCCGCGCAGCGGCTCTGTGAGGCCCGGCACGGTGCTGCGGAGCACGACTGGGACCGGACTGAGGAGGAGAGACCGTGAACCACGCGGAGTGGAAGACCCGCAGGACCAGGAAGCTCCTGGGCGAGACGGTCGAGGAGTCCCAGGCCTACGTCGAGGCCGGCTACGCGTTCGCCCTGGGGCAGGCCGTGTACGACCGCCGGACGGAGTTGGGCCTGTCCCAGGCCGAGGTGGCGCGACGGGCCGGGATGACGCAGCCGCAGATCTCGAACGTCGAGGGTGGGGATTCGGTGCCGACCCTGCCGGTGCTCACGCGGCTCGCGAAGGCGCTGGAGGCCTCGCTGACGATCGCCCTCGACGGCGACGCCTCGGCCTTCGTGTTCACCGCACGGGGCACCCGGGGGCCGGACGAGGCACCCCCGGGTGGTGGGCGGGACGCCGCTGCCTGAGCCTCAGCCGCGGTGGGTGCGGGTGTGCCAGGGGAGTTCGACGGTGATGGTGGTGGGGCCGCCGGTGGGGCTGTCGATGAGGAGGAGGCCGTCGACGGCGGTGACGCGGTCGGTGAGGCCGGCCAGGCCGGAGTTGGGGTGGGGGGTGGCGCCGCCGTGGCCGTCGTCCTTGACCTGGAGGATGAGGCGGTCGTCGGAGCGCCAGGCCTCGACGGTGGCGGTGGTGGCGTGGGCGTGCTTGGAGATGTTGGTGAGCAGCTCGCTGACGGTGAAGTAGGCGATGCCCTCGACGGCGGAGGCCGGGCGGTCGGGGAGGTCGACGTGGACGGTGACGCCGCCGGGGACGGTGCAGCGGGCGGCGACGGCGGAGAGGGCGGCGTCCAGGCCGCGGTCGGTGAGGACGGCGGGGTGGATGCCGCGGGCGAGGTCGCGGAGCTCCTGGAGGGCGAGCTTCACCTCGCCGTGGGCGGCGTCGACCATGACGGCCGCGGCGGCGGGGTCTTCGGTGAGCTTCTCCTTGGCCAGGCCGAGGTCCATGGCGAGGGCGACCAGGCGGGCCTGGGCGCCGTCGTGGAGGTCGCGCTCGATGCGGCGCAGGTCGGCGGCGGCGGTGTCGACGACCACGCCCCGGTCGTCCTCCAGTTCGCGGACCCGCTCGGAGAGCGCGCTCGGCATCAGCAGACTGTCCGTCAGGACCCGGTCGGTGGCGAAGAGGAAGCGCATCGCCCAGGGGAGGACCGGCCAGCCCACCACGAGCAGGACCAGGGTGAGGGCGAAGGAGAGGATCCCCCAGGGGACCATCACCAGGCAGTAGAGGGCGGAGCGCCAGGACAGCGAGTCGGTGATCTGGGCGGTGACGCGACCGGCCATCCCGGGGCGGGTGAGCTGCGGCGGTGCGGCGACCACCGGGGGCGTGCCGAGCACCAGGGCGGAGCGGCGCCGGCCGAGCGCGCCGAGCGAGCGGCTGACGCCGAGGCCGAAGGCGAGCAGCGGCAGGCCGATGACGGTGATGGAGAGGCCGAGCCCGGCGACCAGCAGCACCGCGGTGACGGCGAACCCGAGGACCCCCACAGGCAGGTTGAGCAGCAGGTGCTGGACCTGGCGCCACATCAGCTTGCCGTACAGCGGGGGGCGGAGGTTCTGGTTCTCCTTCATCACGTGCCCAAGCCTCTCAGTAGATCTTCCGGGTCGAGCATCCCGGGTCGGGAGGGCAGCGGGCCATGAGGGCTGCGGGTGTCCACAGGGTGGGGATATCCCCACCCCCTCCTGTCCATCCGGTGTCTTGCAGGTCGGGCACGGTCTGGCGGTAGGGGGCGGTGCACATAGACTCACGCTCTGACATTGCTGGGACGCGTGAGTAGTAGAAGAAGAGAGGCGGACGCATGGAGGGGCAGTTGGCCGCTGCCGACCCTGCTGCGGGAGCCGGCTATTTCGACGCCTACGCGGCCGTCGGCCTGCTCGCCGTGGTCGGCGCGCTGTTCGTCGCGGTCTCGTTCACGGTGAACCGCCTGCTCCGGCCGGTGGTCCACTCGCCGGAGAAGCTGCTCGCCTACGAGTGCGGCGTCGACCCGGTGGGCGAGGGCTGGGCGCACACCCAGGTCCGCTACTACGTCTACGCGTTCCTCTACGTCATCTTCGCGGTGGACGCGATCTACCTCTTCCCGTGGGCGACGGTCTTCGCCGACCCCGGGTACGGCGCGGCCACCCTGATCGAGATGTTCGTCTTCATCGGCTTCCTGGCGGTCGGTCTGCTGTACGCCTGGAAGAAGGGCGTTCTGGAATGGACCTGAGCCACAACCACGGCGGTCCGGTGCCCCTGGGCATCCCGGACCCGGCCAACCCCGGTGCGGTGGAGGTCCGCAAGGTCGGCCCGCTGGCCCGGCTGGCGCCGGACCCGGTCAAGGTGGTGCTCAACTGGGGCCGCCGGTACAGCCTCTGGTGCTTCAACTTCGGACTGGCCTGCTGCGCCATCGAGTTCATCGCGGCCTCGATGGCCAAGCACGACTTCATCCGGATGGGCGTGATCCCGTTCGCCCCCGGCCCGCGCCAGGCCGACCTGATGATCGTCTCCGGCACCGTCACCGACAAGATGGCCCCGGCCGTCAAGCGGCTGTACGAGCAGATGCCCGAGCCGAAGTACGTCATCTCCTTCGGCGCCTGCGCCAACTCCGGCGGCCCGTACTGGGACTCGTACTCCGTCACCAAGGGCGTGGACCAGATCATCCCGGTCGACGTCTACGTGCCCGGCTGCCCGCCGCGGCCGGAGGCGCTGCTCCAGGGCATCCTCAAGCTCCAGGAGAAGATCGCGGCCGAGTCGCTGCCGCAGCGGTACGCGGCGCCGGACGCCGCCCTGCGCCGCCCGCTGGTGGCCGGCCCGGAGGCTGAGCAGAAGTGACGCACCCCCAGATCACCGCCGAGAACGCCACCGAGGTGTTCGGCGAGTGGGCCACCGCCGCCGAGGCGTACCAGCTGTTGACGGTGGACGTGCCCGCCGAGCGCTGGATCGAGGCGCTCACCGCCGCCCGCGACGTGCTCGGCCTCGCCTTCTTCGACTGGCTGAGCGCCGTGGACGAACTGGCCGACGGCTTCTCCGTCGCCGCCCACCTCGCCGACGCGGGGTCGGGGCCGGTCCGCCACCTGCTGCTGCGCACCCGCGTGCCGCGGGACGCCGCCGCGCTGCCCACCGCCATCGGCGTGTACGCGGGCGCGGGCTGGCACGAGCGGGAGACGGCCGAGATGTTCGGCATCGACTTCACCGGCCACCCGCACCTGATCACCCTGCTGCTGCCGGACGGCTTCGAGGGCCACCCGCTGCGCAAGGAGTTCGTGCTCGCGGCCCGGGTCGCCAAGGCCTGGCCCGGCGCGAAGGAGCCCGGCGAGAGCGAGGGCGACGGCCCGGCCCGGCGCAAGATGCAGCCGGCCGGCGTGCCGGACCCGAACGAGTGGGGCCCGCTCAAGGGCACCCTGCCGCCCGTCGCCGAACGCCCGGCCCGCGCCGCCCGTACGCCGCGCGCCGCCGCCGGTGCGGCGGGTGCCGCCGCCGAGGGTGCGGAGGCGCGTCCGCGCCGGACCCGCTCCATCAGCGACGGCTCCGTCAGCCAGGCGGGAGAGGGCGCACCGGCCACCGAGGCCGCACCGCGTCCGCGCCGGACCAGGTCGATCAGCGACGGCTCGGTGAGCCAGACCGCCGACACCCCGCCGACCGAGGCACCGTCACGTCCGGCCCCCCGTTCCTCGGACGCCCCGTGGCACAACCCGGCCCCGTCCACCGACCAGCCGGCCGCCGCCCCGACCCGCCCCGCACCCCCGGCCCCGCCGGTCAGCGGCGGCCCGGGCGCCCCGGCCGTCCCCGCGACGCCGACGCCGACGCCGACGCCGACGCCCGAGCCGGAGCCCGCCCCCGCGCCGGAGGCGAAGCCCGCCCCCGCGCCGGAGGCGAAGCCCGCCGTCGAGCCCGAGTCCGCCGTCGAGCCCAAGCCCGCCGCCGAGTCCGGCCCGCAGGAAGGAGAGGGCGCGTGAGCCTCCTCGAGATGCTGCTGCGCTGCGTCGCGGTGCTGGTGGTCTTCCTGGTCGCCCCGCTGGTGATCGGTCAGACCGAGCACAAGGTGATGGCGCACATGCAGGGCCGCCTCGGCCCGATGTACGCGGGTGGCTTCCACGGCTGGGCCCAGCTGGTGGCCGACGGCGTGAAGTTCGTGCAGAAGGAGGACGTGGTCCCGGCCGACGCCGACCGCCGCGTCTTCCAGCTCGCACCGGCCGTCGCACTCCTGCCGTACCTGATCGTGCTCCTCGTCATCCCGGTCGGCCCGGACGGCTTCGTCGGCCAGACCGTCGACGCGGGCATCTTCTTCGTGCTCGCGGTGATGGGCGTCGGCGTGCTCGGCTCCCTGATGGCGGGCTGGGCCTCGGCCAACAAGTTCTCCCTGCTCGGGGGGCTCCGCACCGCCGCCCAGCTGATGGCGTACGAGCTGCCGATGCTGCTGGCCGCCGCCTCCGTGGCGATGGCGGCCGGCACCCTCTCGCTCCCCGGGATCCTGGAGGGGTTCCAGTGGTGGTGGGTGCCGTGGCAGATCACCGGCGCCTTCGTCTTCTTCGTCGCGGGCCTCGCCGAGCTCCAGCGGCCGCCGTTCGACATGCCGGTGGCCGACTCCGAGATCATCTTCGGCGCGTACACCGAGTACACCGGCATCCGCTTCGCGTTCTTCCTGCTCTCGGAGTACGCGGGCATCCTGGTCGTCTCCGCGCTCACCGCCGTCCTCTTCCTGGGCGGCTGGCACGGCCCGTTCGAGGACCAGCTCGGCTGGCTCTGGACGATCGTCAAGACCTTCGCCCTCGCCCTGGTGGTGATCTGGCTGCGCGTCACCTGGCCCCGCCTGCGCGAGGACCAGCTGATGAAGTTCGCCTGGACCACGCTGATCCCGCTGGCCCTGGCCCAGCTCGCGCTGACCGGCATCGTGAAGGTGGCGATCCAGTAATGAAGCTTCCCGGCTCCGGCCTGGCCAAGGGCCTCGCCGTCACGCTCCGCACGATGACGAAGAAGACCGTCACCGCGCAGTACCCGGACGTCCAGCCCGAGCTCGCCCCCCGCACCCGCGGGGTGATCGCGCTGCTGGAGGAGAACTGCACGGTCTGCATGCTCTGCGCCCGCGAGTGCCCGGACTGGTGCATCTACATCGACTCCCACAAGGAGACGCTGCCCGCCGCCGACCCGAACGCCCGCGCCCGCACCCGCAACGTGCTGGACCGCTTCGCGATCGACTTCTCGCTCTGCATGTACTGCGGGATCTGCATCGAGGTCTGCCCCTTCGACGCGCTGTTCTGGTCCCCGGAGTTCGAGTACGCGGAGACCGACATCCTGGAGCTCACCCACGAGAAGGAGCGCCTGCGCGAGTGGATGTGGACGGTGCCCGCACCGCCCGCGCTCGACCCGGCGGCCGAGGAGCCCAAGGAGATCGCGATGGCCCGCAAGGCCGCCGAGAAGGCGGCGGCAGCGCTCGCCAAGGAGGCTGACGACCAGTGAGCCCGCTCTCGACCGCCGTCGGCTCGCTGGAGCCGGCCACCCGTTCCTTCCTCTCCCCGACCGGGGCGGAGATCGTCTTCCTGCTGGTCGGCGTCGCCGTGCTGGGTGCGGCGGTGCTCACCGTGACCACCCGTCAGCTGGTGCACGCCGCGCTCTGGCTGGTGGTCGCGCTCGGCGGCCTGGCCGTGGAGTTCCTGCTCCTCACCGCCGAGTTCATCGCCTGGGTGCAGGTGCTGATCTACCTGGGCTCGGTGGTGGTCCTCGTCCTCTTCGGACTGATGCTCACCCGCGCCCCGATCGGCCGCTCCCCGGACGCCGACTCGGGCAACCGCTGGGCCGCCCTCGCGGTCGGCCTCGGCTCCGCCGCCGTGCTGGTGACCCTGGTGGTGGACGCGTTCCGCACCACCTGGATCGACCTGGGCGCGGGCGGCGGCAGCGCCCGGGCCACCGGCCAGTACCTGTTCCGGCACTGGGTGCTGCCCTTCGAGGCGCTCTCGGTGCTGCTGCTGGCCGCGCTGGTCGGCGCCATCGTGCTCTCCCGCAGCAAGGACGGCGGCAAGCCCCGCCCCCGGGCCGGCAAGCTCCGCGCGGGCAAGGCGACCAGCCCGAGGACGGCGACCCAGCAGCAGCCGACCCAGCAGCAGCCGACCCAGCAGCAGCCGACCGCGCAGCAGCCGACCGCCCCGAAGGAGCACTGACGCGATGCACCTCGCCTATCCCGTCGTGCTCGCCGCGCTGCTGTTCAGCGTCGGCGTCTACGGCGTGCTCGCCCGGCGCAACACCGTCCTGGTCCTGATGTCCGTCGAGCTGATGCTCAACGCCGTCAACCTCAACCTGGTCGCCTTCGACGTCTGGCTGCGGGACACCCTGCACGCCGGTCAGGCGCTCACCCTGTTCACCATCACGCTGGCCGCCGCCGAGATCGGTCTGGGGCTGGCCATCGTGCTGCTGGTCTTCCGCACCCGCGGCACCGCCGACATCGACCGGGTCAACGGCCTGGGTGACGACGCGTCGGCGGACGAAGCAGAGCCGGCGGAGGCCGCCGCATGAACCTCGCCCTCCCGATCCTGGTCCCGGTGCTCCCCGCGCTGGGCGCCGCCGCCACCCTGGCGACGGGCAGGCGCGCCCCGGGCCTGACCCGGCCGCTGGCCGTGCTGCCGGTGCTCGCCTCGGCGGTGCTGGCCCTGGTGGTCGCGCTCCAGCTGGGCACCGGCGGCACCCTGGACGCCGCCACCCGGCTGGCCCCGACCGGCGGGCCGGACCTCTCCCTCGCCCTCCACCTGGACGGCTACAGCTCCCTGATCTCGGTGCTGGTCGGCCTGGTCGCCACCTGCGTGCAGGTGTACTCGACCGCCTACCTCAAGGACGACCCGCGCTACCCGTCCTACGCCGCGCTGGTCTCGCTCTTCACCGCCGCGATGTTCCTGGTCGTCTACTCCGGGGACCTGGTCGTGCTGCTGGTCGGCTGGGAGGTGATGGGCATCTGCTCGTACTTCCTGATCGGTCATCACTGGGAGACCGCCGACGCCCGCTCCGCCAGCCTCAAGGCCTTCCTGGTCACCAAGCTCGGCGACGTGCCGTTCCTGATCGGCATCTTCCTGCTGGGCGCCGACGCGGGCACCTTCCGGATCGAGGGCGTGCTCAGGGCCGCCACCGAGGGCCAGCTCTCGCACCCGACGCTCACCGCCCTGCTGCTGCTCGGCGGCGTGGCCGGCAAGAGCGCGCAGTTCCCGCTGCACACCTGGCTCCCGGACGCGATGGCCGGCCCGACGCCGGTCTCCGCGCTGATCCACGCCGCCACCATGGTCGCGGCGGGCATCTACCTGGTGGCCCGGCTGCTGCCGGTCTTCCTGGCCTCCACCGCCGCGCTGGTGGTGCTGGCCGTGATGGCCGCCGTCACCATGGTCGGCTCCGCGCTCTGCGCCCTCGCGCAGGACGACCTCAAGCGGGTGCTGGCGTACTCGACGGTCGGTCAGCTCGGCTACATGGCGGGCGCGCTGGCCGCCGGCGACCGGCAGGCCGCCGTCTTCCACCTGGTCGGCCACGGTGCCTTCAAGGCGCTGCTCTTCCTGGCGGCCGGTGTGGTCATCCACGCCGCGCACACCAACTCGCTCTCGGCCATGGCCCGCATCCCGGACCTGCGCAAGAAGGTCCCGGACGCCTACTGGACGATGGGCATCGCCCTGGTCGCCCTGGTCGGGCTGCCGCCGTTCACCGGCTTCTTCACCAAGGAGTCGGTGCTCACCGCCGCCGAGCACGCCGCCACCGGCGAGGCGCTGACCAACGGCCTGGGCCCGGCCTTCGCCGTCCCGGCCGCCGCCGGGTGGATCGTGCTGGTCTCGGCCGGGCTCACCGCGCTGCTCACCGCCGCCTACGCGGCCCGGCTCTGGCTGCTGGCCTTCCACAGCTCGGACGTTCCGCTCGCCCGCCCGGTGCTCGCCCCGTACTCGCCGGAGGTCGACGAGGCCGACCCGGCCCACGCCGAGCCGGCCGCGATGCGCTGGCCGCTCTGGGTGCTGGCGGTGCCGACCATGGCCTTCGGCATCGCGGGCCTGCGCAGCGACTGGCTGCCCGCGCTGCTGGACGGCGGCGAGCTCCGCCCGTCCACCGTGACGGCGGTGATCGGCACCGGCCTGGCCGTGGCCGGTCTGCTGATCGGCTGGGCCGCCTGGCGGACCGTCACCTCCCGGGCGATCGACGCGGCCGCCCGGGTGCCCGAGCAGCCGGGGGCCCCGGCCGCCGAGTCGCTCACGCCCGTCGCCCCCGCGCCCGCCCCGGCCACCGACCCGGGCCGCCTGCTGCTCGGCCCGCTGTACCGGCCCGCGCTGCACGGCTTCCGGGTGGACGCGCTCTACTCGGCGCTGTTCGTCCGGCCGACCGCCGGGGCCGCCAAGCTGGTCCGCTTCCTGGACCGCGAGGTCGTCGAGACCTACGTCGAGGGCAGCGGCCAGGGTGCCAAGCTGCTCGGCTGGGCCGTCCGCCGCGCCCAGACCGGCAACGCCCAGACCTACCTGAGCGCGCTGCTCGCCGCCGTGGTCGTCCTCACCGTCCTGGTGGCGGTGGGCACGTGACCCTCTCTCACCTGATCGTCGGAGGCCGTCGGTGAACGTGCTCCTCATCGCCCTCCTGGCCGTCCCGCTGCTGGGCGCCGCCGTCACCCTGGCCCCGCTCGGCGAGCGGGCCGCGCTGCGGCTCGGCGTCGGCGTCACCGGTGCGGTGCTGCTCGGCTCCATCGGCCTGGCCGCCGCCTTCGACCACGACCGGCCCGCCGCGATCCAGGGCGTCACCGACGTGGCGTGGATCCCGGCGATCGGGGTCCGGTTCCACCTCGGCGTGGACGGCATCTCGCTGCCGCTGGTGGTGCTGACGGCACTGCTCACCTTCCTGTGCGCCGTCTACTCCACCAAGCGCCTGCCGGACGGCCCGGGCGCCCGGGCCTTCACCGGGCTGGTCCTGCTCCTGCAGGTCGGCATGCTCGCCACCTTCCTGGTGCTGGACCTGGTGCTGTTCTTCCTGGCCTTCGAGATCGTGCTGATCCCGATGTACTTCCTGATCGCCCGCTGGGGCAGCGGTCAGCGGGTCCCGGCGGCCAACCGCTTCATCCTCTACACCCTGCTCGGCTCCGCCGTGATGCTGCTCGGCTTCCTGCTGATCGGCCATCAGGCGGGCACCTTCGACATGACGGCGCTGGCGCAGCGGCACGGCTCCGGCCTGAGCCACGGCACCCAGGTGATCGCCGCGCTGGCGATCCTGGCGGGCCTCGCGGTCAAGGCCCCGGCCTTCCCGCTGCACAGCTGGCTGCCGGACGCGCACACCGCCGCGCCCACCGCCGGCTCGGTGCTGCTGGCCGGCGTGATGCTCAAGATGGGCACCTACGGCCTGGTCCGGGTGCTGCTCCCGGTGGTCCCGGACGGCGCCGCCACGCTGGCCCCGTACCTCGGGGCGCTGGCCGCGGTCGGCATCGTCTACGGCTCGCTGGCCTGCCTGGCGCTGGCCCGGCCCGGCGGCAAGGGCGACCTCAAGCGCCTGATCGCGTACTCCTCGGTCGGCCACATGGGCTTCGTGCTGCTCGGCATCGCCTCGATGACCCCGGCCGGGGTGAACGGCGCGCTGTTCGCCAACATCGCCCACGGCCTGATCACCGGCCTGCTGTTCTTCCTGGTCGGCGCCGTCAAGGACCGCTACGGCACCGCCGACCTGGACACCCTCGCCGGGGTCACCGGCGCCGCGCTCTACGGCCGCGCGCCCCGGATCGGCGGGCTGCTGGCCTTCGCCGCCGTGGCCAGCCTCGGCCTGCCCGGCCTGGCCGGCTTCTGGGGCGAACTGCTCGCCATGTACGGCGCCTTCGACCCGGCCGCCGGGCTCTCCCGCCCGGCCTTCCTCACCTACCTGGTGCTCGCGGGGCTCGGCACCCTGCTCACCGCCGCCTACCTGCTGATCGTGGTCAAGCGGGTCTGCATGGGCGACCCGGAGCAGGACGGGCCGGAGCTCGCGGACCTCAAGGGCTACGAGGCCGTCAGCTGGACCCCGCTGGCCGCCCTCACCCTGCTGGCCGGGCTCTGGCCCGCGCTGCTGCTCGGGCTCTCCGACCCGGCCGTCAAGCACCTGCTCGGGGGTGGCTGACCCGTGCTCACCTTCCCCACCTCCCTGGGACGGACCGCCATGACTCCTCTCGCCGCCGCCGAGCCGGGCTCGCTGATCCAGTCCGTCGACTGGGTGGCGATCGCCCCGCCGCTGATCGCCGCGCTCGGGGCCCTGGTCGTGCTGGTGGCGGATCTGTTCTTGAAGGGGAGTCAGAAGCGGCTGCTCTCCTGGCTGGCGGGCGGGTCGCTCGTCCTCGCGCTGGCGGCCCTGCTGCCGCTCGCCCTCGGGGACGCCCGCTCGACCTTCTGCATCACCGGCACCGGCTGCTCCTACGTGGCCGACGACTTCGCGCTGGTCTTCCAGCTGCTGGCGCTGGCCGGCGCGCTGCTGGTCACCCTGCTCTCCGTGCACACCGTCAGCTCGGAGCAGCTGCCCGGCGGCGAGTACTGGTTCCTGCTGCTGAGCAGCGCCGCCGGCGCAGCCCTGCTGCCCGCCTCCCGCGACCTGGCCACCCTGGTGGTCGCCCTGGAGGTCGTCACCCTGCCGTCCTTCGCGCTGGTCGCGCTGCGCCGGGACGGACGGGGCGCCGAGGCCGCGCTGAAGTTCTTCCTCTCCTCCGTCACGGCCACCGCCGTGATGCTGCTCGGCGTCGGCTTCGTCTACGCGGCCTCCGGCGGCCTGCACTTCACCGCCGTGGCCGAGGGCCTGACGCAGGCTCCGGCCCAGCTGCGCCACCTGGCCGAGGCGGGCGCGGTGCTCACCCTGGTCGGCTTCGCCTTCAAGACCGCCGCCGTGCCCTTCCACTTCTGGGTGCCGGACACCTACGTCGGCTCCCCGGTCCCCGTCGCCGGCTACCTCTCGGTGGTCGGCAAGGCGGCCGGTCTGGCGGGCCTCGCCCTGGTCACCACGCTGGCCTTCCGCCCGTACGGGCACACCTGGGGCCTGGTGCTCGCGGTGCTGGCCGCCGTCACCATGACCGCGGGCAACGTCGCCGCGCTGCGCCAGCGCGGCGCGGACCGGGACGGCGCCGTCCGGCTGCTCGCCTGGTCCTCCGTCAGCCAGGCCGGGTACCTGCTGGTGCCGCTGGCCGCCGCCGGGTACGCCGGGACGGCGGAGCCGGTCGGGGCGACCGCCGCGTACGCGCTGATCTACGGGGCCGTCAACCTCGGTGCCTTCGCCGTGGTCGCGGTCACCGGGGGCGGCTCGCTGGACTCCTACCGGGGCCTGTTCGCCCGCAACCGCTGGTCCGCGCTGGCGCTGGCCTTCTTCCTGCTCTGCCTGGCGGGCCTGCCGCCGGGCGTGGTCGGCCTGTTCGGCAAGGTGGTGGTCTTCCGGGCCGCGGTGGACGCCGGCCTCGGCTGGCTGGCCGTGGTGATGGCGGCCAACGTCGTCATCGCCCTGTACTACTACCTCACCTGGACCGCGAAGCTCTTCGCCCCGGGCGAGGGGACGGCCCGTCAGGTGCCGGGCCCGCTCAAGGCGACCATCGCCCTGACGGCCGCGGCCGCCGGTGTGCTCTCCGTCGCTCCGCAGCTCGTCCTGCAGGTGGTCGGCGGGTCGCTGTTCTGACGTACCACCGGTGCTCAGGGAACGAAGGGCCCGTGCGGGCACGTTGATCCCGTAGTAGGGATGGGGTCAGAAGGGCTTCCCACCGCACCACCTGGAGGGCCTGCGTGCACCGGCACAACGGGTTGAGGACGGCCGCGCTGCTCGGCGGCCTGTCGGCGCTGATCCTGGTGATCGGCAGCTTCTTCGGCCGGGCGGGCTTCGTCCTCGCACTGCTGGTCGCCCTCGGCACCAACGCCTACGCGTACTGGAACAGCGACAAGCTCGCGCTGCGCGCCATGCGGGCCCGCCCGGTCAGCGAGATCGAGGCGCCGCGGCTGTACCGGATCGTCCGCGAGCTCTCCACCTCCGCCCGCCAGCCGATGCCCCGCCTCTACATCTCGCCCACCGAGGCGCCGAACGCCTTCGCCACCGGCCGGGACCCGCGGCACGCCGCCGTCTGCTGCACCGAGGGCATCCTGCGGCTGCTGGACGAGCGGGAGCTGCGCGGGGTGCTCGGGCACGAGCTCAGCCACGTCCACAACCGGGACATCCTGATCTCCTCGGTGGCCGGGGCGCTGGCCTCGGTGGTGATGTTCCTGGTCAACTTCGCCTGGCTGATCCCGTTCGGCCGCAGCGAGGACGACGACGGCCCGGGCCTGTTCGGCATGCTGGCGATGATGGTCCTCGGCCCGCTGGCCGCCTCCCTGATCCAACTGGCCGTCAGCCGCTCCCGGGAGTACCAGGCCGACGCCGACGGAGCCCGGATCACCGGGGACCCGCTGGCCCTCGCGAGCGCGCTGCGCAAGCTGGAGGGCGGCACCCAGCGCCTGCCGCTGCCGCCCGAGCCCGCACTGAAGACCGCCAGCCACATGATGATCGCCAGCCCGTTCCGGACCGGTGAGGCCGGCACCCGGCTGTTCTCCACCCACCCGCCGATGGCCGAGCGGATCTCCCGCCTGGAGCGGATGGCCGGAGAGCGGCTGCCGTGACAATCTGATCACCGCCCTCATTCCCGCCATCACAGGAGCACATCCGCATGAGCAGCGCAGCACACTACGACGTCGTCGTCCTCGGTGCCGGGCCCGGTGGCTACACCGCGGCCGTCCGCTCCGCCCAGCTGGGCCTGCGCACGGCCGTGATCGAGTCCAAGTACTGGGGCGGCGTCTGTCTGAACGTCGGCTGCATCCCGTCCAAGGCGCTGCTGCGCAACGCCGAGCTGGCGCACATCTTCACCAAGGAGGCCAAGACCTTCGGCATCAAGGTCGAGGGCTCGGTCAGCTTCGACTACACCGAGGCCTTCAAGCGCAGCCGCTCGGTGGCCGACGGCCGGGTCAAGGGCGTCCACTACCTGATGAAGAAGAACGGGATCACGGAGTACGACGGCCGTGGCACCTTCGTGGACGAGCACACCATCCAGGTCGCGCTGAACGGCGGCGGCTTCGAGGTCGTCACCTTCGACCACTGCGTCATCGCCACCGGCGCCTCCACCCGGCTGCTCCCCGGCACCAGCCTGAGCGACCGGGTGGTGACGTACGAGGAGCAGATCCTCACCGACCAGCTGCCCGGCTCCATCGTCATCGCGGGCGCCGGCGCGATCGGCGTCGAGTTCGCCTACGTGCTGCACAACTACGGCGTGCAGGTCACCATCGTCGAGTTCCTCGACCGGATGGTGCCGCTGGAGGACGCCGAGGTCTCGGCCGAGCTGGCCAAGCAGTACAAGAAGCTGGGCATCCAGGTGCTCACCTCCACCCGGGTCGAGTCGATCGACGACAGCGACCCGGCGGCCAAGGTGAAGGTCACCGTCACCAAGGACGGCGTCCAGCAGGTGCTGGAGGCCGACAAGGTGCTCCAGGCGATCGGCTTCGCGCCGCGCACCCAGGGCTACGGCCTGGAGAACACCGGGGTCAAGCTCACCGACCGCGGCGCGATCGCGGTCGACGGCCGGGGCCGCACCAGCGTGGACCACATCTTCGCGATCGGCGACGTCACCGCCAAGCTGATGCTGGCCCACGCGGCCGAGGCGATGGCCGTGATCGCGGCCGAGACCATCGGTGACGCGGAGACCATGGAGGTGGACTTCGCGATGATCCCGCGCGCCACCTACTGCCAGCCGCAGATCGCCAGCTTCGGCTACACCGAGGCCCAGGCCCGCGAGCTCGGGTACGCGGTGAAGGTCTCCAAGTTCCCGTTCACCGCCAACGGCAAGGCGCACGGGCTCGGCCACCCGGTCGGCTTCGTCAAGGTGATCAGCGACGAGACCCACGGCGAGCTGCTCGGCGCCCACATGATCGGCCCCGAGGTCACCGAGCTGCTGCCCGAGCTGACGCTGGCCCAGCAGTGGGACCTCACCGTGCACGAGGTGGCCCGCAACGTGCACGCCCACCCGACGCTCGGCGAGGCCGTCAAGGAGGCCGTGCACGGCCTGGCCGGCCACATGATCAACATGTGACCGGCCGGTTGGTCTGGGCCCTTCGCGCAGCCGCCGCGCGTCAGTCGCGGAAGGTGCAGAGGGCCCAGACCACGAAGGCGTCGATCGCGATGGCGATCAGCGACCAGAGCGGGTAGTAGGGCAGGAACAGGAAGTTCAGCACCAGGTGCAGCGAGACCAGCGCGATGCCGAGCACCCGGGCCCAGGCCGCGCCGGTGAGGATCCCGAAGCCGACCGCGGCGAGCACCACGCCGAGCAGCAGGTGGATCCAGCCCCAGGACGTCAGGCTGAACGAGAAGGTGTAGTTCGGGGTGGTCAGGTAGACGTCGTCCTTGGCCAGCGCCACCACGCCCTGCAGGATCCCGATCACCCCGCTGACCACCATCATCACGCCGGCGAACAGCACCAGGCCGGTGACCGCCCCGGAGTTCGACCGGCGCGCACCGCCCGGTGCGGGGACGGGGCCTGACGGATCGTAGAGCGGGCCGGATGCCTGGGCCATGGCTGCCTCCTGGGGTGAACTGACGGAGTGCCAGTTTTGTCCCAGTATGTGAGGGGCGTCGGTGGACGGCACCCCGGACGGGGCGGCGGATGGACGGCCCCTCGGGGGCGCGGGACGATGGAGACCCCAGGAGAGGGGGTGCGGTATGCGCCGTCACCGATTTCACCGCGACCACGGCGGGCACTCGGTCACCGTCTTCCTCCGGCAGGGCCTGCACACCGAGGCCGAGCTGCTGGTCGACGGCAAGGAGGTCGGCAGCACCCGGCTGACCGGCCGCGGCCCCTGGACCCTGGACGACTCCCTCCCCGAGGACCCGCCGGTGCCGTTCACCGTCCGGATCAGCCCGAGCGACCCGCCGGTCTGCGTCCTGGAGGTCGCCGGGGCCGCGCACCCGATGCCGCCGGTGCTCTCAGGCCGATAGCTCCGCGGCGGTCGGCGGGTTGGCGCCGGCCCGGGAGACGGTGAGGGAGGCGGCGCGGCCCGCGTAGCGCAGCAGCCAGGTCAGCGCCCGCTGGTCGAGCACCGCCAGTGCCGGGCGGGCCGCCGCCCCGAGCAGCCCCCGGGAGGCGAGCCGGTCCAGCACCGCCGCCGTGAACGAGTCCCCCGCCCCGACCGTGTCCACCACCTCGGCCGGGGCGGCGCCCTGCTCGGCCCCGGCGTACCGGGTGTACGCGGCGGAGCCGGCGGCGCCCCTGGTCACCAGCACCACGGCCGGGCCCAGCGCCAGCCAGTGCTCGGCCACCTCGCGCTCGGCCCTCCCCGGGTAGAGCCAGGCCAGGTCCTCGTCGCTGGCCTTCACCAGGTCGGCCACCGCGACGCAGCGCTCCACCTTCGGCAGGGCCTCGGCGGGGGAGCCGAGCAGGGCGGGGCGGACGTTGGGGTCGTAGCTGACGGTGGCTCCGGCGGCGCGCATCCGCTCCGCGAGGGCCAGCACCGCCGCCGCCCCGGGCTCCAGCAGGGCGGCGACCGAACCCAGGTGCAGGTGGTCGGCCGGCGCCACCCCGGTGTCGGTGAGGGTCCAGCGCACGTCCAGGTCGTAGGAGGGCTGCCCGTCCGGCCCGAGGGTCACCACGGCGGTGGGGGTCGACACCCCGTCCTGACCGTCCGTCAGCAGCTCCACCCCGGCGCCGCGCAGGTGATCCGCGATCAGCCCGCCGACGGGGTCGGCCCCGAGCTGCGTCAGCAGGGCGGCCCGCCGCCCCAGCCGGGCCAGCCCGTACGCGACGTTCGCCGGGCTCCCCCCGGCGTGCACGACGTCCTCCCGGCCGGGCTCCCGGACGATGTCCGCCACGCTCTCCCCGACCACCACGAACGAACTCATCCCGCCACGGTACCGGCGCGCCGGACCGCCCGGGGCGGGTCTCTGCCGATGTGCGGCTCCGCCGCGTGGGCGCGGGGTTGGTGGTCACCCCGGGGGCGCGGGGCTGTGTTGATGTGCGGCTCCGCCGCGTGGGCGCGCGGCTGGTGGTCACCCCGGGGGCGCGGGGAACTGCGCGAGGCGGAAGACGACGACCCGTGTGCCGGGTGCGGGGATTCACTTGCACGTGGCCGTCCGTACCCGGCACACGGGTCTCCTCCTTCCGATTCGCGCAGTTCCTCGCGCCCCTGAGCGCGTGCCCTGCCGGGCGGGAGCGCGCCCCTGAGCGCCCTCCGGGCGTCGGATGCCCCTGGGCGGGCAGTTCGTGCGGCGTTATGTTGGTCGCTCCTGGGGCGGGAGGGGCGTGGGTGGTGAGCACGGAGGAGGAGGCGGCCCGGCGGTACGGGGCGGCCGGGGCGGCGGAGGGGGCCGGGCTCGCGGCCGTGCTGGCGGGGTACCGGCGGGTGTGTCCGGGGGAGGCCCCTGCCGAGGTGGTGGCGGCCCTGGTGCACGGGCACCGGGAGGTCCTGGCCGCCCGGGAGCGGCTGGTGCGGCTGGCGGCCGGGGAGGGCCCGGAGGAGGAGCTGCGGGCGGGGGCCGAGCGGGCCGGGTTCGATCCGGCGGGCTCCTTCCAGGCCTGGCTGACCGGCCCCGCGGCGGCCGCCCCGGGGGAGGAGGGGGCGGAGCGGCTGCGCGAGCGGTTGGGCCGGCTGCCGGGCCGGTTCGCGGTGGAGGCCGCGGAGCCGGAGCGCCGGCTGATCCTCGGTCAGGGCGCCGAGGAGCGGGCCGTGACGGCGCTGCTCGGCGGCGGCTGCGTGGCCGTCGGCCTGGAGCGGATCGGCCCGCAGGCGGCCCGCCGCTCGGTGCGCGACGCCCGCGCCGCGCACCGCCTGGCGGCGGGGCGCCCGGGCACGTGGCGGTACGCGGAGCTGTGGCCGCTGGCCGTGACGGCCGCCGCGGTGGACCGGCTGGACCCGCTGCTCGCCCCGGCGGTGGCGGCGGCCCGGACGTACCCGCACCTGGCCGAGGCGGTCCGGGCGTTCGCCGACCACGGCTTCGACCCGGTGGCGGCGGCCCGCGCCCTGCGGCTGCGGCCGGAGGAGCTGGAGCACCAGCTGCTCCGCTGGCGCAGGCTCACCGGCGCCGACGTCCGGACCCTCCCGGGCCTGACGGCCTCCCGGGCCGCCGTCGAGCTGGCCGCCGCCGGGCCCTGCGTCCGGCCGCCGGGGGAGTGGTGAGGGGACCCCGCCCGTCGCCGCCGAGGAATCGGGCCGCATGATGGGCCGGAGACCCGGCCCGGCCGCCGGGCGTTCACCGAGCCGCCGTGGGGCGGTCCGTGCAGCTGTTGCCCATTCGTGACCGAGACCAGGTCGCCTGACGCAACCTTCACCACCCGTGTGGACGTATACAGAGACCGTAGGGCGATGTGTGGGGAGTGTACGGATGAGGCGGGCAGACAGGGCCCTGGTGGCCGGCGTGGTCGGCGGCGTGCTGATGCTGACGGCTGCGTGCAGCGGTAGCACCGGCGGTGGCAGCGGCGGCAGTGGCGGCGACGGGGCCGGCAAGCCGTCGGTGGAGCCGTCGAAGACCTCGGCGGCCGTGGTGAGTGTGGAGCCGGCGGACGGGACCAAGGAGGTCAAGCCGTCCGGCGCGCTGAAGGTCGCGGTCGCGGGCGGGAAGCTGACCACCGTCAAGGTGACCGGTAAGGACGGCGCCGAGGTGCCGGGCGAGCTGACCGCGGACGGTCTGGGCTGGGCCCCGAAGAACAACCTGGCGGTCTCCACCGAGTACCAGGTGGACGCCCAGGCGGTGGACGACAAGGGCGTGGCGACCAGCAAGAAGAGCAGCTTCACCACGCTGACCCCGAAGAAGGGCGCGGGCCCCCGGGACAACGTGGCGGAGAACCAGACCTACGGCGTCGGCATGATCGTCTCGCTCACCTTCACCACCCCGGTGAAGGACAAGGAGGCGGTGGAGAAGGCGGTCACCTTCCAGACCGCCGACAACGCCGTGGTGAAGGCGCACTGGTTCGGCACCCAGCGGGTGGACTTCCGCCCGGAGAAGTACTGGAAGTCGAACAGCAAGGTGACGGTCAAGTACAACCTCAAGAGCGTGGAGACCTCGCCCGGTGTCTACGGCGAGGTGGACAGCAGCCAGACCTTCACCATCGGCCGCTCCCGGGTGAGCGTCGCGGACGCCGAGTCCAAGCAGATGGTGGTGACGGAGGAGGGCAAGGCGCCGTTCACCGTGCCGATCAGCGCCGGTGCCACCTCGCCGGCCTCCCAGAACACCTTCAACGGGACCATGGTGGTGATGGCCAAGGAGGGCACCACCGTCATGGACTCCAGCACGGTGGCCAACCACGAGGGGCCGGCCTACAAGGTCGAGATGCCGCACGCGCTGCGGCTCACCCCGACCGGCACCTACGTGCACGGCAAGAACGTGGCCCGGTCGGTCTTCGGCAGCCAGAACACCAGCCACGGCTGCATCGGCCTGTACGACACGGCCGGTGACGGTTCGTCGGACACCCCGGCGGGCAGCTTCTACGACGCCTCGATCGTCGGCGACGTGGTGACCGTGAAGAACTCCGTCGGCAAGCAGGTGGACCCGTCGAACGGCATGAGCGGCTGGAACATCGACTGGAGCAAGTGGTGATGACGGCGCGTCAGCGCTAGAGCGCCGCCTCGGGCGGGGGTGCCCATCGGGTTTGCCGGGCACCCCCCATCGAAGGGACGAACGGCCACGGGTCGTGCGTGGACCGTACATTTGTGGAAGTAGAACCCCACAGGAAATGGAGACGCAGTACCAACGCTTTCCATTTCGGTGCGGACTCCCTGTCCCTCGGAATTCCCGAGAAAGCGAGAACCCGATATGACCACGACCGGAGAGCGTGCATCCGCAGCCCCGATCAGAAGGCGCCTCCGCGCTGAATTCCTCCCCGTCAGCGTGGAGGCCCGACTCTCGCTGATGCTCCGGGTGAGCGTGGCCCTGGTGTTCATCTGGTTCGGCCTGCCGAAGTTCTGGCCCGGGCTCAGCCCGGCCGAGCCGCTGGCGGTCCGCACCACGGAGGCGCTGACCTTCGGGGTGCTGCACGGGCACCTCGCCTGCGTGCTGATCGCGGTCTTCGAGGTCGGCTTCGGCCTCCTCTTACTGACCGGCCGGATCCCGCGGCTCACCTACCTGGCCTTCCTCGGCCACATGGCCGGGACGGCCACCCCGCTGATCCTGTTCCCCGAGGTCACCTGGGTGATGCCGACGGTCGGCACGTTGGAGGGCCAGTACATCCTGAAGAACGCGGTGCTGATCGCGGCGGTGACCTCCGCCCTGGTGCTGACCCGTCAGGACCAGCGTCAGCGACTGCAGCTCCGGCAGCAGATCGAGGAGCTGGAGCACGCCCGGCCGGCCACCGTCGCGGCCTGACCGACCCTCGTACCACCGCCCCGCACCACCCTCCCGTGACCGGGGGACGGCAATGACGCCGTCCTCCGGTTCCTGCATTTCCCGGGGGAATTGCCGGAATGCGATCACCGGATTGTCCGTGATCCCCCATCGGTGGCACCGGGGAACAATTCAGCGAATTCAGCCATACGTTTGTGTCATCGAACCGGAACCCCTCACCAAGGACGGAAACCGTGACCACGAACGCCACTGCCACCGAGCCCCTCTCCATCGCCATCGTCGGTTCCGGTCCGCGCGGCCTCTCGGTCCTGGAGCGCCTGGCCGCCCGGCTGAACGGCGGCGAACTGAGCGGCCGTCAGGTCCGCATCCACGTGATCGACGCGGTGGAGGTCGGCTCGGGGCGGGTGTGGCGCACGGACCAGGACGACTGGTTCACGATGAACACGGTGGTCGGCCAGGTGACGATGTACTCCGGTGACCCGGACGGCGGCCCGGCCCGCCCCGGCGCCGGTCCCTCGCTGGGCCAGTGGATCGCCGAGCGGGCCAGAACCCACGGCGAGCCGCTGCTGGGCCCGGACGACTACGCCTCCCGGCAGCGCTACGGCCAGTACCAGCAGGCCGTCTACCGCAGCATCCTGGCGAGCCTGCCGGAGCGGGTCCAGGTGGTCGAGCTGAACGGCCGGGTGGAGCACGTCGTGCCGCGCGGCGCCGGCGGCCACGTGCTCCGGGTGGACCTCGCCCCGTACCACGTGCCCTACCTGATCGAGGCCGACAAGGTGCTGCTGGCGACCGGTCACCCGACCAACCAGCCCGACGAGTTCGAGCAGCGGATGCTCGCCTTCACCGAGCGCCACCCGGGCACCGCCTACCTGTGCGGCGACTCCGCCGCCGACATGGCGCTGGACAAGGACACCATCGCCCCCGGCTCGACGGTCGCCATCCGCGGCCTCGGCCTCTCCTTCTACGACGTGATGCTCAGCCTGACCGTCGGCCGCGGCGGCACCTTCGAGACCGACGCGAACGGCACCCTGCGCTACCTGGCCAGCGGCCTGGAGCCGAAGATCGTCACCGGCTCGCGCAGCGGCCTGCCGATCCCGGCCCGCGGCCGCAACCAGAAGGACCCCGACCACACCCACACGCCGGTCTTCCTCACCAAGCAGGCGGTGGCCGAGGCCCGGGACCGCCGGCTGGCCGAGACCGGCAGCGGCCAGCTGGTCTTCAACGAGGACGTGCTGCCGCTGCTGATGCGGGAGGTGGACCACGTCCACCAGGAGGTGCACCGCCGCAGCGGCGCCACCACCCCGGCCGAGCCGATCGACCTGCAGAAGCTGGCCCGCCCCTTCCAGGGCGAACTCTTCGCCGACGGCCGGGAGTTCCGGGCCCGCCTGCTGGAGGTGATGCGGGCCGACCTGGCCGCCGCCGAGCAGGGCAACGCCGAGGGCCCGCTGAAGGCCGCGCTGGACGTGCTGCGCGACATCCGCAACGTGGTGCGCGAGGCGGTGGACTTCGGCGGTCTGCGCCCGGACAGCTACGCCCGCGAGTTCCAGCGCGACTTCCTGCCCGTCAACTCGCTGCTCTCGGCCGGCCCGCCGATCGCCCGGGTCGAGCAGCTGGTCGCCCTGATCGAGGCCGGGGTGGTCGAGGTGGCCGGCCCCGCGACGGACTTCGCCGCTGACGAGCAGAGCGGCACCTTCCGGATCTCCTCCCCGCAGGTGAACGGCTCCGAGCGGACCGCCACCGCGCTGATCGACGCCCGGATCCCCACCCCCGACCTCTACCGCGACTCCTCCCCGCTGACCCGCTCCCTGCTGGCCGACGGCACCATCGGCGAGTACCGGCACGTCGACGAGGTGAGCGGCGAGATCGTCTACACCGGCGGCCTGAACGTCACCCGGGCCCCGTTCCACCTGATCGCCGCCGACGGCACCGTCCACCGGGACCTGTACGCGCTGGGCATCCCGACCGAGCACACCCGCTGGTTCACCCAGGTCGGCAGCGGCAAGCCGGGCCTCAACACCCTCTTCCGCCAGGACGCCGACGCGATCGCCTCCGACATGCTCAGCACCGCCGACCGCGCCCCGCTGCGGTCCCTCACCTCGGCGGCCGCCCGCTGACCCACCCGGCACCACCGCTGAACTGCCCTTCCACCGGAAAGGAAAACGGCCCCTCCGGTCGGCTCTGACGAAGTGTCGGAAGTCGACTGGAGGGGCCGTCGCGCGTCGGTCGAGAGTGTCCCGCGTCCTGAGGTTCACCCGATCGAAGGGAAGCGGTACATGCGATCCACCCTCGCCACCGGTCTGCGCCGGAGCACGGTCCTGGCCCTGGCGGCCGTCCTGTCCGTCACCACCCTGGCCACCGGAGTGGCCGGCGCGGCCGAGGACACCACCGACTCGGCCGCCAGCCAGTTCGCCCTGCAGGAGAGTTGGGCCGAGTACGAGGACGGCGGGGCCAACCTGCTGCTCGCCTGGAACGAGAAGACCGTCCAGGCGACCATCGCCCAGGTGGACCTGAACGGCGCCACCGGCATCCTCCCGCCGGTCGCCGCCCGCTACCACGCGATCGTCTCCACCTGTGCCTACGACGCCTGGGCCGCCTACGACGCCCGGGCGATCGGCACCCGGCTCGGCGGTCAGCTGCGCCAGGTCTGGTGGAAGCGCAGCTACGCCAACCGCAAGGCCGCCGTGGCGTACGCCTCGCACCGCGCGCTCAAGGACCTGTTCCCGCAGCAGACCGCGAGCTTCGACGCGCTGCTCCAGCAGCAGGGCTACGACCCGGCCAACGCCGAGGTCAACACCTACACCCCGGCCGGCATCGCGCACACCGCCTGCGACGCGGTGCTCAACTACCGCCACGGGGACGGGGCCAACCAGCTCGGCACCCCCGCCTACTCGGACCCGGGCAGCGGCTACACCCCGGTCAACCCGGCGCAGGACGTCAACGCCTTCGACAAGTCCAAGGTGGTCGCCCCGGACCGCTGGGCCCCGCTGATCGTCAACGGCGCGACCCAGAAGTTCGCCGGCCTCCAGTTCGCGGCCACCAAGCCGTACGCGCTGAAGAGCAACAGCCAGTTCCGCCCGGTCGTCCCGCCGGCCTACGGCACCCCGGAGGCCAACGCCGCGGTCGAGGAGCTGCGCCAGATCAGCGCGGGCCTGACGGACCGCCAGAAGGCGATAGCCGAGTTCTGGATCGAGCCCAAGGAGGGCCCGACCGGTCACCAGAACCGCCAGGCCCAGTGGGTCGCCCGCCGCGACTTCCACACCCTGAGCCAGGACGTGAAGATGTTCTTCGGCCTCAACATGGCGATGGGCGACAGCGGCAACGCGGCCTGGGAGTCGAAGAAGTACTTCGACTACGCCCGCCCGCTGACCATGATCCGCTACGCCTACGACGGCCAGCAGATCCAGTCCTTCGGCGGCCCCGGCCAGGGCACCGTCACCATGGACGGCAAGAACTGGAAGTCCTACCTGCCGACCCCGGCCTTCGCCTCGTACATCTCCGGCCACTCGATCTGGGGCGCCACCTGGGGCGAGTACATGAAGCTGTGGACCGGCAGCGACGCCTACGGCGAGAGCGCCGTGGTCAAGGCCGGCAGCCTGAAGTACGACACCAACGCCCCGGCGGCCGACGTCACGCTGAAGTGGGACACCTTCAGCCAGGCGGCCGACGAGGACGGCATGTCCCGCCTCTACGGCGGCGTGCACTGGCGCTTCGACAAGGAGCAGGGCGCGGTGCTCGGCCGCAACGTGGCGAACAACGCGTACAACGTCGCCCGCCAGTACTTCGCCGGGATCACCCCGAACGTCGGCTGACCTCTCGGGCGTGGCGGCCCGATATGTCCAGAATGTCTCCCTATGATCGGATCGCCGTCCGCACGGTGCGGACGGCGGTCCGAGGGAGTTCCGATGGACGATTACCCGCTGCTCAACCTCTTCTGGACGATGCTCTGGCTGTTCCTCTGGGTGCTCTGGTTCTTCCTGCTCTTCAAGGTGATCGGGGACATCTTCCGCGACCACTCGATGGGCGGCTGGGGCAAGGCGGGGTGGCTGGTCCTCGTGATCCTGCTGCCCTACCTCGGGGTGCTGGTCTACCTGATCGCCCGCGGCAACTCGATGGCCCAGCGCGACCGCGAGCAGGTGCAGCGCAGCGAGGCCGCCTTCCGGTCCTACGTCCAGGAGGCCGCCGGACAGCAGACGGGCGGTCAGAAGCCCACCCAGGCCGACGAGTTGGCGAAGCTCGCGCAGCTGCGGAGCAACGGCACGCTGACCGAGGAGGAGTTCCAGCAGGCCAAGACCAAGCTGCTGGCCTGAAACGGAACCGATCACGCCCGGGGCCTTCCTCGACGATCTCCGAACTGGCATGCTGGCCGCGCCTGATTTGGACATGTCGAGGGGGGTTCCGTGTCTCGTGTCTGGAGTGCGGGCCTGGCTGCGGCCAGTGCCCTGCTGTTGGTCCCCGGTGTGGCCGTCGCCGCACCGTCCGCCGGAGGAGCTCCGGCCAAGGTCGACCCGGTGTCCTGGACACCCTGCAACCCCGATCCGAGCAAGCCGGATCCGGGCATCTACGACTGCGCCACCTACCCGGTGCCGCTGGACTACGCCAAGCCGAACGGCGAGAAGATCGGCATCGCCATGCTGCGCCGCCGGGCCTCCGACCCGGCCAACCGAATAGGCTCGCTCTTCCTCAACCCCGGCGGCCCGGGCGGCAGCGGCTACCTCTGGGCCACCACCACCCGCTTCCAGAAGAAGGTCCAGGACCGCTTCGACCTGGTCGGCTTCGACCCGCGCGGCGTGGCCCGCAGCAACCCGCTGCGCTGCTTCACCAGCAACGAGGAGTCCGACGCCCTCTGGGGCCGCGCCACCGGCGTCCCGGTCACCGCGGACGAGGTCCGCGACACCATGGCCGCCAACCGCGACTACGCGGCCGCCTGCGGCAAGAACGCCGGCCCGCTGATCAAGCACATGTCGACCATCAACGTGGTCCGCGACCTGGACCGGATGCGGCAGGCCGTCGGCGACGCCCAGCTCACCTTCGCGGGCTTCTCCTACGGCACCCTGATCGGCTCCACCTACGCCAACATGTACCCGTCCAAGGTCCGCGCCGTGATCGTCGACGGCAACGTCGACCCGCAGCTGCGCCTGGCCAACGGCCTGGAGTACGACCGCCAGCGTGCCGACGGCTTCGAGATCTCGCTGGACGCCTTCCTGGAGCACTGCGCCACCGCCGGGATCCAGCGCTGCGCCTTCGCCGGCGGCGACAACCGGGCCCGCTTCGACGCCATCCGGGACCACCTGCGCACCAGCCCGGTGACCCTGCCCAGCGGCGCCGTCGTCACCCTCTCGACCTTCACCAGCCAGGTCGCCAACGCGCTCTACGCGCAGACCCGGCTGGCCCCGCTGGCCAAGTCCATCCAGGACCTGGACACCGCGATCAACGCCCAGGGCGCTCGCTCGCTGACGGGCGGTCAGCCGTCCACCGGCGACGCCGACCAGCTGGCCGTCCAGGCCCCGAACGCGCTCCGGGAGGCCCCGGCCGAGACCCCGTACACCTCGGACGACTCCTACTACGGCGTCAACTGCCAGGACAAGCCGTACCCGCCGGTCCCGCAGCTCTTCCCGCTGGTGGCGAAGGCCTGGGAGAAGGAGTCCCCGACCTTCGGCCGCTACCAGGCCTTCGACGCGCCGCCGTGCGCCAGTTGGCCGGCCCCGGCGCTCACCTCCGAGCGCTACAGCGGCCCGTGGAACAAGAAGACCGCCAACACCGTGATGGTCATCGGCAACCTCTACGACCCGGCCACCCAGTACAAGTTCGCCCAGCGCATGCAGCGCGAGCTCGGCAACGCGGTCCTGGTCACCGTCGACTCCATCGAGCACTGCGCGGTCGGCCGCAGCGCCGCCCTCAACGCCCTGGTCACCGACTACCTGGTCGACAGGACCCCGCCGGCCCCGGGCCAGACCCTCAAGACGGACCTGGACCCCTTCCCGGCGGTCTGATCCGACGTCACCACCGCCGTGCCGCGTGCCCGCTCCTCCTCACCGGGGGGCGGGCACGCTCATTCGTTGACGAGCACGGGGAGGGAGAGCACCGCGGTGACCGGGGCCGAGGTGAGCTTCTCGGCCGGGATGGAGAAGTCGATGCCGCCCTCGGCCGCGCGCGGGCCCAGGTGGGCGCCCTCGGACTCCTCCTCCTGGTAGTGGAAGGTGCCGGTGCCGGCCAGCCGGCCCTGCTGGTCGTAGAAGGCGGCCCGCAGCTCCATGACCAGCACGTCGCTGATGTCCGAGGTGATGGTCAGGTGGCCGCCGACGGCCGAGCCCTTGTCCAGCGTCAGCTCGGTCAGCGTGACCCGGTCGGTGAACGGTCCCGGCTCGATCCGCACCTCGCCCGGGCGGACCTCGCCGCCCAGCGAGGCCGGGGCGGCGGGCACCTGCTTCGGCTCCGGCAGCGTCACCTGGCTCGGGGCGGGCAGCGGCCCGGCGTCCTGCGCGGCGTCCTTCGACCCGGTCGAGGTGCACCCGGTCAGCAGGGCCAGGGCGAGCAGCGGGAGGACGAGGGCGCGGCGGGTCGGGTTCACGGCGGGGGTCTCCTGGGGAGCGGGGGCGGGAGTACGGCCGGGGGCCGGGAGGGGGCGTGTGCCCTCCCGGCCCCCGGTGTCGGACGGGTCCGTCAGCCGTCCTGACCAGGCTTCGGCCTCCGTGACGGGGCGTCAGCCGTCCTGGTGCTGCTGCGTGTCAGCGCGGCGAGCGGTTGAACAGCGAGCGGTACATCTTGCCGTACAGCTCGGTGTTGTCCTGGCTGGCGGCGTAGCGCTGCGAACCGGGGCCGAAGGCGAACAGCGGCACGTCGGCACCGGTGTGGTTGCCGGACAGGTAGGTCAGCCAGAGGCTGGCCTCCGGGCTGCCGTCCACCACGCCCGCGGCGTCGTCCGGGGTGCGGAAGGTGGCCGGGGCGAAGTTCTTCGGGTCCTTCGAACCGGCGCCGTTCACGATGCCGGTGGAGCGGGTGGCGTCCTTGGTGTTGCCACCGGTGCGCGACGGGGCGCTGTTGTTCGCCGGGTTGCCCGGGTCCACGTTCACCGGCGGGGCGGCGGCCTCCGCGTTGGTGAAGGTGCCCTTCTCGATGATGTTGAAGCCGGCGCACTCGTGGTCGGCGGTGACGATCACCAGGGTGTGGCCGTCGCGCTTGGCGAAGTCCACGGCCTTGGCCACGGCGTCGTCGAAGGCCTTGATCTCGCCCAGGGTCTGGGCGGCGTCGTTGGCGTGCGAGCGCTTGTCGATCTGGGCGCCCTCGACCTGGAGGAAGAAGCCCTTGCGGTTGCGCTTGCCCAGCAGGTCGATCGCCTTGGTGGTGAGGTCCGACAGGGTCGGCTCGGCCTTCTCCGGGGCGCCGGCCGGCAGCGCGGACTTGGCCGCCTCCACCGTCAGGTTGCCGCGGTTGAACAGGCCGATGACCTTGCCGCTGCGCACCGCGTCCAGCTCGGCCTTGGTGGCGACCTTCTGACTGGCGGCGGTCTGGGCCGGCAGCGCGGCGTCGCCGAAGCTGCCGAGCACCTGGTAGCCGCGGTCCTTCAGGGCCTTCTGGTCGTCCGGCTCGAAGCGGGCCAGGCCGCCGCCGAGGATGACGTCGGCCGTGCCGTTGCGGGCGATCTGCTCGGCGACCGGGGTGATCAGGGTGGCGTCCGAGGGCTTGGCCTCGTACGTGCCGTCGGCGTTCTTCGGCAGGCAGGCCGCGTCCGAGTAGACCGGGCCCTGGCAGCCGCGCAGCAGCACGTGGCTGAACTGGCCGGCCGGGGTGGCGTCGGTGATCTCGGCGGTCGAGACGTTGCCGGTCGAGAAGCCGGCCGCCTTGGCCTGCTCCATCAGGGTGGCGACGCGCTTCTCGTACGAGTCCACGCCGAGCGCCGCGTTGTAGGTCTTCACGCCGGAGGACCAGGCGGTGGCGGAGGACGCCGAGTCGGTCACCAGGGCGGGCTTGTTGCTGCCCTTCTCGACCGCGTAGGTGGCGACCTGGCCGACGACCGGCATGCGCTCCATGTTCAGGCGGCCCGCGGCGCCGTAGAAGCGGTCCCGGCCGGCCGTGACGTGGGTGCGGCCCATGCCGTCGCCGACCATGTAGATGACGTTGCGGATGTCGTTGCCGCCGCCGTACCAGCCGTCGTGGCCCTGGTCGTTGCGGTACTGCTCGGACGGCTCCGAGTTGGCGGTGACCGCCGCGCCGCCCACCAGGGCGCTCGCGGTCACGAGCACCAACGCGGCCTTGAAGGCCTTGCGCTGCATAGGGGTTCGTCTCCTCGACAGGTTCAGCGCACCCGGCCGGCTCGCCACCCGCGCACGCACCCGGGACAGCGCCGGGCGGTGCGACCGTAGCGACGGCGCGTGAACGCGCCACCCGTGGTGGGTGTCCGTTGTCCGAACAACTTCCCCTCGGGTCTCCACCGTGCGGCACGATCGGGCACGGAGGACAACGAACGAGGGGGATTCCGTGGAGAACTGGCTTGCCGTGCTGGACGCCGCCCGGACCGCGGCGGGGCTGCGGACCGTGACCGAACTGCTGGCGCCGGGGGACGGGAACGTGGTCCACGACCCCTTCTCGGTGCTGATCTCCCGGCGGGTGACGCTCGGTCAGGACAACGTCCTCTACCCGGGCGTGACGCTGGAGTGCGACGAGCTCAGCAGCTGCTCGATCGGCTCCGGGAACGTGCTCCGCCCGGGCACCGCGGTGCTCGCGGAGGCCGGCGGCTCGGTCCGGATCGGGGACCGGAACCTGTTCGGGGACGGCGGCGCCCGGATCAAGGCCAACCGGGCCGACGCGGCCGTGGTCGTGGGCGACCGGACCAGGCTGCTCAACGGCCCGGAGGTCGTCGGCCGTTCGGAGATCGGCGACGGCTGCCAGGTGATCGGCGCCGTCGCCGTCCAGTCCGTCCGGCTGGCGGGTGGCGGCGACCACGCGTACCCCGACCCGGACGGGCGGGGCGCGGTGCTCAAGGGGAGCGGCCTGGCGCGCGGGCTGTCCCTGGAGGCGGGCGAGGTGGTGAACGGCAGCGGCGACTTCGCGGCCGCCCCGGTCGAGCGCCAGCGCGCGTACCACCCGGACGCGCCGAGGCTCTGACGTGGCGTGACGCGGGTCACGTCCGCCGGTTGTCACACCCGGCCCGGCTGCTCCGTCGAAGGGATGACAGCGCAAGACGAGCACCGAACGAGGGAGCACCCCGTGGAGATCCGCCTCAACCCCTACACCAACCCGGTCCTGGGCAAGGTCTTCAAGCACATCATCGCGGCGGGGAAGGTCCTGGAGGACTCGGGCCTGCCGGCCACCACCCAGGAGCTGGTCAAGCTCCGGGCCAGCCAGATCAACGGCTGCGGCTTCTGCACCGACATGCACTTCAAGGACGCCGTCCACCACGGCGAGAACCCCGAGCGGCTCAACCTGGTCGCCGCCTGGCGCGAGGCCACCGTCTTCACCGAGGCCGAGCGCGCCGCGATCGAGCTGACCGAGGAGGCCACCCGGATCGCCGACGCGGCCGGTGGCGTCAGCGACGAGGTCTGGCAGCGCGCCGCCCAGCACTTCGACGAGGACCAGCTCGGCGCGCTGGTCGGCGCCATCGCCCTGATCAACGCCTTCAACCGCGCCAACGTCATCCTGCAGACCCCGGCCGGCGACTACCGCCCGGGCCAGTTCGCCTGACGCCTCCTCGGCCCGACCCGTCTGCCCGTCTGCCGGCCCGGGGCCTTGCGGCCCGGGCCGGGTGACGGTGGGTCAGGGGGCGACGGCGGCGAGGCTCATCTGCTCGTTGAAGACCACCCAGCACTGACCCGGGGCAAGGCCGTTGACAGCAGCGTGAGTTGGCGGACGAACAGTTGGGTCACCGCCTTTCGTCCGAACGTGTGGCGACGGACTCACCGTGACCGGATCTGCCGCTGGGGGCCCGGTCCGTGGGAGGGTGGTGACATGAAGGTGATCGGTTTCGTCCTGAACGTGCTCTGGCTGCTGCTCTGCGGGATCTGGATGGCGCTCGGCTACGCGGTGGCCGGGATCGTCTGCTGCATCCTGATCGTCACCATCCCCTTCGGGAGCCTTCACCGAGGATCAGCATCACGCGCGGGTCGACCCGCCCTTCGATTCGCATAGGTGGCACGAGGTCGAGGGCAGGGAGCGGCACTCGCTCGACGGTGGCGAGGAGGCGGTTGACGTCAGCCCAAGTCCCTTTCTGAACCCACTCATTGAAGTACTTCGAGGCGGTGCTGGTCGATCCGTACTCCTCGCGCAGCATCGGCCAGGAGGCCCCGGTCCGGGCCTTGGCGAGGATCGCGTCGACCGACCGTCGGACGCGGTCGCTGCGGCCGGCTGGCAGCAGATGGGCGATCAACTCCCAGCTCTCGTCGGACAGATCGCTCGCGGGTACAGCCAGCTCGGCGGAGCGGTACCAGGACTGGACCGTGCAGGGCACTCCGCCCCGGCGGAGCGGGATCGGCCCCTCGATGAACACCTTCACGTCGAGCAGGGCGAGCACCTCGCCCTGCTCCCCGGGCTTCATGTCCGCGAGGTGGTGCCGGGCCGTCCGGGCGAGCTGCCGGAGGTCCCGGGCGCGGCGGTCCGCGTCCTCAATCTCCGCCAGCCACGCGGCCGCCTCCTCGCGCATCTGGTGAAGCTGCTCCAGTTCGGCGTTGAGTGAGGCGGTCGCCTCCGCGATGGCGTTCGCCGACTGCTTCTGCTTGGCGGAGGCGACGATCACGACGGCGATGGAGCTGTCCAGGGCGGCGATCTGACGGTCGAGGTCCGCGATCCGCTCGGTGTGCGCGGACTGGTCGCCCTCGGCCATGCCGACCCACTCGGCGGCGAGCTTCTCCAACTTCTCGGAGTCGCCGAGCAGTTTGACCACCTCGGACCAGACCCGGGTCTCGACGGCCTCGGCGTCGACGTAGGAGCAGTCACACACCTCCTGCTCGGGGACGGTCTCGGTCTTACCGCTGCAGCGGTAGTTCCGGCGGCCGGCGACGAGCGACTCGCGGCTGATCCCGGTGTAGGGCTCGGTGCAGAGCCCGATGAGGCGACCGCTCAGCGGATAGACTGCCCGGTTGCCGCTGCTGGGCTTCGATCGCGAGGAGACCTTCCTGCGAAGGGCGGCCGCCTCGTGCTCCTCCAGGACCGGCGGAAGCGAGATGGTCACCGACTCGCCCCACACCGGGTTGCCGTCCATGTCGGTCTCGGCGTGCTCGCCGCGGAAGACGAGCTCGGCGTCGAGGACGGCACGGGACAGGATGCGGTCACGCAGGTTGGCGGCCGACCACGGCCTACCCGAACGGGTGGTCCTCCCCTCGGTGTTGAGCCGGATGGCGATCTGACGAAAGTTGAGGTTCTCGGCCACCACCATCCGGTAGACGCGGCGGATGAGCTTCCGCTCGCCCTTGTCGACGACCAGGCGGGAGGCACGCTTCGTGCCCTTGTGCTTGATCCGGTAGCCGAACGGCGGCCGGCCGCCTATGTGCGGGCTGCCGGGCTCCTCCGCCTTCTCCTGGAGGCCGCCCTGGGTGCGGGAGCGGATGTTCTCCCACTCGGTCTCGGCGTAGTCGGCCTCGCGGCGCATCTGCGCGCGGCCCTCAGGCGTGGTGTTGTCGATGTTCCGGTTGACGATGGCGACGAAGACGTTGATGTCCTCCAGCGCCCAGACCCAGCGCCAGAAGGCTCGGCCGGTCCGGCCGATGCGGTCACCCTTCTCCACCACGACGATGTCGAACTCGTCCCGTTCGGCGCATTCCATCAGCCGGTCGAAGTCTGGACGCTCGCCCATCTCCTTGGAGCCGGAGACGCCGTCGTCCTCGAAGGTGCCGACGTGATCCCAGCTCTTGCCCTTGATGTGCCGGGCGTTCTTCTTGGCCTGGCTGGCGATGCCGAAGCCCAGCTTCTGCTCCTCGGTGCTGACCCGGAGGTAGTCCACGGCACGGAGGGTGCGTTGCGCCGTGGCGCGGGCGAGCGTGGCGGATGCGGCACGCGGGCGGGTGCTGGGATTCGTCATGTCGACTCCTGGACGGTCGGTCGGCCCCGGCGACGGCTGCAGCCGTCGCCGGGGCGCTCAACGGGGGGTGAGGGTATGCGAATTACTCGCGAGATGCTGCTGTTTCCGCGCCAGCACGAGGAGTTGAAGCGCGTGGAGCGAACAGCAGACGCAGGAGGCGGGCGCGCTCAGCTGGTGTCAGGTCGGCCCCCTGCGACCACGTCACGGAGATCCTGGGCTGCCGGAAACCTGTCGGGCGAACGCTCCTGTGCAGTTGGCTGTCGAAGGAGGCCGTGATGCTGGGGCAGTTCAGCTGGGGGAACTGGGCGTGGGTAATGGGACTCCTTGGGCTTTGGGAGCGGGGAGAGGAGGCGGTGGCCTCGGTGGGGGTGATGGTGACGCGGCCGTGTCCGGATAGGGGACAGGCCAAGGAAGCTGCGGTCGGTCGAGGCAGGGAGGCCTGCGTCGTACGGCAGCTGGAGAAGACCGTCAGATCGGTCTGGGGATCTCGGCGGTGATGGCCGAGGTCAGGGAGAGCGCCGTGTTCGCGACGACGGCGTGATTAGCCCATGAGCTGAGCTCAAGGGCCAAGGGGTGGGGCGCCTGGCTCCTTTCTCGGTGGCGGCGGGGCAGTTCGGCAACAGGGCCGAGGGTGGTGACCGGCCGTAACTGGCAGGGAAGCTGGCGGCTACCCCTCGGGTGGGGCGTCGCCCTGCAGCCGCTCCGCCTGCCGCTTGGCTTCCTCGAAGGCCGGGAATCGGAAGAAGATCAGAGGGGAGATGCGGACGGGGCCGCGTCGGCGGCTCTCCTCGCTGAGGGCGCGGACGATGCGGTCGTTCAGCTCCTTGGCGTGTTGCGGGAAGAGCGCGTTGTACTGGTCGAGGGCGTCGAACACCGTGTTGGTGCTCTGCAGCAGGTCCAGCAGGAAGCGGTACCTGGCGACTACCTCGGTGGTCAGCTGGGAGATGTGCTTGTCGGAGGAGGACTCGGGTGGGCCGAGGAACTCCTCCAGGGTGAGGCCGAAGACCTTGGCGAAGCCGATCGCTTCGTCGAGGTTGATCCGCCGGCGGGGCTCGCCGCTCTCGATCCGCCAGACCGAGGACTGGTTCATGGGGTAGCCGGCGGCGGTCATGCGCTTGGCGAGTTCGCCGGTGCTCCACCCGAGGTACTCGCGCTCCAGGCGGACCCGCTCGGCGGCGTGCTCCTCGCTGAGCGCGGGGGCTGCAGGGGAGTTCTCGGGCTGGCCCGGCTGATCGGACATTCGATTCACCTCGCATCGAAGTTAGCTCGTTCTTGCATCGTCGCTGGGGACACGCTACGGTCATCCCTGGCGGATGGCAAGTCTATCCGAAATGCATCATCCCTCAAGATCCCGGAGCCCACCACGACCCCCGCTATTGCGATACTCCCCGCTCGCCTTCCGTCCCCTGCCCGGGTTGTCCGGGTGACCGCCTGGGACCGGCTCGCCGTCGCCCTGATCGGCGTGGCCGGATTCGCCCTGTCCTTCGACGCGCTGCAGCAGATGGCCGTCGCCATCCACGTGCGCGGCCCGCTGGCGTACGTCTTCCCGCTCACCGTCGACGGGTTCATCGCCTACGGCGTGCGCGCCCTGCTGGTCCTGCGGGCCGCACCGTGGACGGCGCGCCTGTACGCCTGGTTCCTGTTCGCCGGTGCGACCGCTGCCAGCGTGTGGGCCAACGCCCTGCACGCCGTGCGCCTGAACCAGGTGCTCGACCAGGGCGACGGGCTGCAGCTCGGCGACGGCGTCGTCGCCGTCCTGTCGATGCTCTCCCCGCTCGCGCTCGGCGGCGCCGTCCACCTCTACATCCTCATCGCCCGCCACGCCGTCACCCCGCAGCCTGCCCCGACCGGGGCGGCCGGTGGGACTTCTGCCGACACCATGTTCCCGGACCCCGGTGCGCCGGACCGGCCGATCGGTGGTCCGGTCGCACCCGCCCGGCCGTCCGCCGCGACCGGACCGTCCGTCTCCAGCGGTCCGGAGGGTCCGGACGAGGGCGTGGTCCGGTCCGCGCCGTCCGCCTCCTCCGCGCCCGACGAGGTCGCTGGTCCGCTCTCGGCCGTCGCGGACCCGGTGCTGGTCCGGGCCGCCGGTGGTCCGGGGGCGGGGTCGGCAGAACTCTCCGGCTCCGAGGCGCGGACGGACAGCGGCGGACCGGATGCCGATGGCGTGACCGAGCCGCCTCCCGCTGCTGGGGGCGGTCCGGGGCGGCGGACGGGTCGTCCGGTGGGGGCGTCGATGGAGCGGCTGCTGGAGGCCAGCCGGCCTGCGGTCCGAGCCCATGGCCGTCCGAGCCGTCCGGTTGTTGAGCGCGCGGTCCGCGAGGCCAACCTGCCCATGGGCAGTACCCGCTTCACGGTCCTGATGGACGAGCTCCGCAAGGAGTTCCCGCACGGTCCGGTCCGCGAGCACCCACCGGTCGACTGACCCCACCTCGGCGGACCGGTCCACCGTCCGGCTCGTCCGCTCGGACTTCTGCCGATGCGCAGAACTCCCTGGTCCGGTTCGGTCCGTCCGCAGCTGACCCGGTCGCTGCGGACGGACCGCATCCCTTCCCCGTGCGCACACCGGACCATCCCGCCTCCGGAGCATGGCGGCCTGCCCGCGAAGCCTGCCGCCCTCGTGTCGGGCATGGTCCGGACGCTGGCCAACCCGATCCCGACACCCCTTGGAGCATGCCCTGACCAACGACCTTTCCGTGCCGAACCGCCGACCTGCCGGTGGTGTAACCTCGTTCGACCGCACCGGAGTTGACCACCCACACGTCAAGGGCGGAGCAAGCGAGTGCGTGCGGGGCCCCTACGGGGCCACGCACGCGGACGCCCACGCCCAGGAGGACGTGGACGTGGATGTGCCGGTGCTGCCGGGGGCGGCAGCACCGGAGCTTCACCGCGGGGGCGCGGCGAAGCGGGAGAAGACGTCCGCCGTCGAGCCGCACCCGTCCGCCCGATCCGCCGAGCGCGCCCCGCGTGCCGTCGTTCGCCGTGCCAAGCGCCGCCGGCGCGACAACGGCAACCCGAAGACGAAGAAGCTCGGCTTCCGGTGCACCGCGGAGCGGGAAGCGCAGATCAAGCGGCTCGCTCAGGAGGCCGGCCTGAACGTGGCCGACTACCTGGAGCGCCAGGCCCTGACCCCGGGCGGCGCCGGGACGGTGACCCGTGACGAGCAGCTCGATCAGGCGGTGCGGGCGCTGGACGCTGCCCGCTTCCAGGTCAGCCGACTCGGCGTGAACGTCAACCAGATCGCCTTCCAGCTCAACGCCGAGATGGGCATCGAGCACGGCCCGGCGCAGGCCACCTTGGCCAGGGCCAGGGAGGCGGTGGTCGAGGTCCGCAGGGCGGTGGCCGGGGTGGACGCCACTGCGATGCGGGTGGCGAAGGCCGCCCGCCGGTGATCACCACCGCCCGCTCCGGGGCGGACACGCTCAAGGCGCTCAAGTACCTGTATGGTCCGGGCCGGCGCAACGAGCACACCGACCCGCACCTGGTGGCCTCCTGGGACGGCTTCGCCCCCGACCCGGGCCGCGACGGCGAGGCCACCTTGGCCCAGCTGCGGGACGCCCTGGACCTGCATGTCGTGCGCTATGGCAGGCCGGTCGCCAGCTACGTCTACCACCGCATGGTCCGTGCCGACCCCACCGACCGGAACCTTGGCGACGAGGAGTGGGGCCAGGTCGCGCGCCGGGTCGTGGCCGCTGCCGGCATCGCCCCCGACGGCGATCCGGACGGCTGCCGGTGGGTCGCCGTCCACCACGGGGACAACCACATCCACATCCTCGCCACCGTGGTGCGCGCCGACCTGACCCAGGCCCGCCTGCGGGGCGACCAGTACCGGACGGAGGCCGAGCTCACCAGGATCGAGCGCGAGTTGGAGCTCAAGGACTGGTCCGACACCCGAACCCGCGACTACCGGGCGGGGATCCCCAAGCGCCCGAAGAGCCCGGAGTTGCGCAAGGCCGAGCGCCTGGGCCAGGAGGAGCCGGGGCGTGCCCGGCTGCGGACCGGGGTACGGCGGGCCCTCGCGGGGGCTGTGGGGGAGGAGGAGTTCCTTGCCCGCTTGGCCGTGCAGGGGATCCGGTGCGAGGTCCGCCGCCTGCCCTCCGGCGACGCCAGGGGCTACAAGTTCGCCCTGCCCACCGGCGAGTCGGACCCTCCGGTGTGGTTCTCCGGCAGCCAGCTGGCTGCCGACCTGACCCTGCCCAAGATCCATGAGCGGTTCGCCGCCGGGATCGACCAGCCCGCGTCCCGCGACCCGGTCGGCCAGGGGAGGCCGACTGCTGTCAGGTACCGGGCCAGCACCAGCCTCGACCGAGCCACCGCCACCATCGACGGCGATCCGCGTGCCGGTCAGGCCAGCGCGGTGGTCAGCGGCACGATCGAGGTCCTCGACACCCTCGCCCTTACCAGTCCGGTCCTGTCTAGGAAGGAGATCAACCAGGCCGCCCGGGCACTGGAGTTCACCGCGATCGCCCATACCCGAGCTGCCCGGGCGGAGGTGCGGGCGATGCGCTCGGTAGCCCGCGAACTCCTCTACGCTGGCCCTGCCGGAGGCCGGGGCGAGGAGGGCACGGCCGCCGCCACGATCCTGGCCAGCCTCGTGCTGCTGGCGGTCGTCATCGCCAAGTGGCACACCGCCCAGGGCCACCAGCACCAGGCCGCCGCCGCACGGGCAGCGGCACAGCACCTGCGGACCGCCTACGGCAGGCACGCGGGACGGCCGATCGCCGTCCTCGACACCCAGGGCCGCCAACTGCCCCAGCCCGCCTGCGACCGGCACGAGACACACGCCCGCCGGGCACTGCCTGCCGACCTGGCAGCCCGGGTGCTCGCGGACCAGGGCTGGGTGGCGCTCGCCGCCACCCTGGCCGAAGCCGAGCAAGCCGGCCACGACCCACAGGCCCTGCTCGCCCAGGCCGCCGGG
Source organism: Kitasatospora sp. NPDC004289 (assembly GCF_053602875.1). NCBI lineage: Bacteria > Bacillati > Actinomycetota > Actinomycetes > Kitasatosporales > Streptomycetaceae > Kitasatospora > Kitasatospora sp. NPDC004289. The sequence goes on from NZ_JBSGEL010000013.1 coordinate 110,155, forward strand.
CAACGGGAGCTGGCCAGCGCCGACTCCCCGGCCACCGTGCTCACGTGGCGCATCCGCCGGGGTGCCCACCTCCCGGCCCCCACACCGACCGCCACCACGGAAGACCACCGCACCGCAGCGGCGCGCTCCAAGAGCACCACCGCCGCTCGTGCAACCTCGACAACACCAACTCCCCAGCCCAGCACCTCTCCTGGGTCATCACGACCTACTGCCTCGGTACCGGGACCGCCGGCGACCACACCCCGCCGACCCTGACTCCGCCAAGGAGCCCGCGCGCCCGGCGCACCGCTCAGCAACACCCCCACCCCCAACACAAGCCTCTCTCAAGGAGATTCACCACCATGGCCCAGCCTTACTGCCGCCACGACGTCTTCGTGCTGCTCAACGATGCCGACTTCATCATCCGTCCCGACACCAACACCTGGTCCCACCACGACGGGCGCCCCTTCACCGAGGCCGAGCAGGCCCTCGCCAACGACGACGCCGACGAGGAGCTCGAAACCCTCATTTCTGCGTACAAGATTGGGTTCGACCACGGCCTCGGCGACGACCCGGCCCACTTCGCGCGCGTCCTCCGGCACCGGTACTCGACCAAGCTCCCCGACGGAGCCACCGACGAGGACATCGTCGCCGCCATGACGGAGGAGGACCGCGCTGAGTACGAGCGCCTGGGCCGCTGGGCCCGTGCAGGCGTCCGTCCTGAGATCGTCACCCTGCTGCTCGACGCCAACCTCTTGGCGCTCAGCGACACCGAGACCTGGATTCACCACGATGGGCGCCCCTTCACCGAGGAGGAGCGATCCCTCGCCCGCAGCTGCACCCCGCGGGAGATCGAAGCGGTCCTCGCCCAGATGCAGCGCGAACTCGACCTCGAGACCGAGATGGAAGCCGACGCTCCCCGCGCTGTCGACGCCCTGCTCGCCAAGTACTACGGCCACCTCCCCAGCGGCACCCTGATCCGGGACCCCGGCGGCGCCATGACGGAGGAGGACCGTGCCGAGTACGTAAGCCTCATGTGCATCATTGCGCCCGAGCCCGGAGAGATCTTCGCCCGTGGCAAGGACTGACCTCCAGCCCATCGCGAGGGCGACGCAGTGATCGAGATGCTGGTGTGATGTCTTCTGCGGTGGTCGGGAACTTCCCGACCACCGCTCACCGGACAGGTGCGGCCCTGTCCCGTACGGCCACCCGCCGCACCACCGGCATGTCGGGCGCTGCGGTCACCCTGCTGTCGAGGTGCACGGCTGTGGTGGCACCGCCAACTGGCGTGCGGGGCAGTCATGGTGTCGGTTCGATGTCGTCTTCGAAGTCCGGGAAGGGTGTGCCCGCCGGTCGTCTTGTGGTGCTTGCAACCGACACGGAAGGGCACCGCATGACCAACCCCGCCGGCCGCAACACCACTCTCGCCGTCCCCCACCCCGGCCCCCTCAACCCCCGCGGCATCACCATCACCTGCGCCGCCTGCAGCGCCGCCCGCGACTGGCTGCTGATCCACGTCCACCCCGACCTGGTCTTCGTCCGCTGCCGCTGCACCCACGAATGGCTCGAACACGACCTGGAGCCCGCCGACGTCAACGAGGCCCGCGACAACTCCTTCGAGGAACGCGAGTGGGCGTCGTTCGAGGAGATGTACCGAGGACTTGGCTTCGACGGCCTCCTCGCCGGCACCATCTGGCTCTAACCAATCGGACGGGCCGGGAGGCGCTGCGCCTCCCGGCCCGGGGGCACCGGAGGCGGTGCTCCGGTCCGTCGCGAGGCAGCCGGGAGCAATTGCCCGACTGTGCGTCAGCGATCCGAAGTGGTAAGCCAGTCCTGCCACTTGGCGACGTTGCCGCAGTCGATCATCGAACGGTGCGTGTGCTACGTTCCGTAGTCCAACCGAAAATAGGCGACCCCGGCGGTGCTGGTAACACCCCGGGGTCCGGCAACAGGAGCGTCAACTCCCGATGCGTGTCCATCGTAGCGCCCACGTGCGCAACTTCACGGTGCTGCCCAACTGCGTGCTGCAGTACCGGCAGCTGTCCTACACCGCCCGCGGCCTGCTTGCGGACCTCCTCTCCCGCCCCGACGGCTGGCGCGAGGACGGTCGCCATATGGCCGACACCAGTCCCCAGGGACGCGGAGCGATCCGCAAGGCCCTGAAGGAGCTGGCCGACGCCGGCTTCTACCGGGTCGAGAAGATCCGGATGCCAGACGGCACCATCCGCACCGAGACCCACGTCTACGACACCTCGCAGCTCGTGGTGCCGGGTGCCACTCGTCCGGTCTCCGGTGGAGCGACCACCGGCTGTGCTGACACCCTTTCAAAGAACCGGTACCAAGAACCCTCCCTCCCCGCCGAGCAGCAGGAGGAGCCGCTTCTCGCCGGTGAGCCGCCAGTGAGTGTGGGCGGGCGGGAGGGGAACTCCGAGAAGCAGGCCCATGAGGAGACCACAGTGCCGGAGGAGCGGGCTCGGGAGGCGGTCGCCACCCTGTTCCGGGTGACCCGGCCCGAACCGCGCCTACGGCTCGGCCAGGCCGAAGCGGAAGCGCTCGCGCCCTTGGTGGCGCAGTGGCTGGAGCGTGGCAGCAGCTCCGCCGACCTCGCCCGAGCCTTGCTGCCGGGCCTGCCCACCCCGGTGCACTCGGCGGTCGCGGTGCTCCGGTCTCGGCTGGAGCGCAAGATGCCGCCAGTCCAGGCGTCTGAGCGACCCGTAGCCGCCCGGTACACCGAGTGCGCCGAGTGCCACGACCCTGTGCCCCAACCTGGCATCTGCCGCCCCTGCGCAGGACTTGAGGCCAGGGGGCCTGCAGTCGGTGCTGGCGAAGCCGCCACGGCAATCGGGGCTGCCCGAGTACGGGCGGTGCTTCGCGCGGCCAAGGCCGCCTCGCGTGACAGCCACAGTGCTGTACGCGCAGTTCTCAGCTGATCTCACCGACTTGATCTGGCGAGGTGGGCCTGCTGTCGCTGCCACGCCGCAGGCGCTGTCGCCGGCGCCCATCCGTACGTCTGTCCAGGCTCGACGTACAGCACGCCCTCTATCCGGTTGTGCGGCCCCCAGCCCACACCTCCCGTCACCAACACGAACGCGCCCGGGGGGACGTGCCAGCCCTTGAACCACGCGTCCTGGATCTTCCCCGACTCACACCAGCGGACATGGGCCTTCGACCCCCGCCGGGCCCGCTGGTACACGCTCACTACTTGCAACATCCGGACGCCTGTCGACCGATGAGTCTCTTGTTGACGCAGCAACCACTCCCACTGGGAGGCCAGTGCTTCCCGCTCGCGTCGTCGGCGGCCACGCGAGGCCACGACCGCGAAACCCAGCAGCCCGACCGCCAGGAGGAGCAGGGGCAAGTAGGGGGCTACGTTCATGGACACATCACTACCGGACGTTGCCCTTCGTGTGCCACCTGACCTGGTAGCCGGGAGGGCTGGCTCGGCGTGCTCGGCCTGGCCAGCCGAACAGCTATGGGCGCTGCCCGCGTCCCCCAGCCCGGCCATGCTTCAGGGCTCATCGGGCACTCGACTACCACATGGCCCCAACGGCCGTCTGGGGATTGCGGCTCAAGGACCGTGCACGGGCTCGCTCTACCTAGGATCGGCGACACGGTGGCTCGGCTCTGGCCTGCCGCTGCTTCCTCCTGCCCGCCGTGGGCCAAGTCGCCGGCCTGGCGCTCCACCGGCGAGCTGAGGGGAGCAGTAGTGGGTAAGCACCAGAAGCCCCGCCGCCGTTGGAGGATGCCCGGCCCCGTAGCCGGCTGGGTCTTGATCCGCATCGTGATGTGGATCTACGACCGCTGGCAATAGGGCCGGGTCTCCTGCCAGCGAGGGCCGTCCGTTCTTCTCACGGGCAGGGCGGCTCTCGCCTTCTCCCAACGATCTCGCGTCAGGAGAAGCGTGTTGCGAGGGCAATCTAATGCATTAGCTTTGCCCCTCGAAACAAGTTTTCGGGTGTTAGCTTGCAACCCTGCAAGCACGCTACCCGGTAGCAGTAGCGCTGTGGTCGACGCTCCGGCAAAGTCGGCGAATAGGTTGCACGACTGATGTCTGCTCGGTTATAGCTTCCACATGCGGATGTAGATGTAGAGCCAGCTGGTAGTCAGGCCTCCGCGCCTCCTACAACCCCCGTAAGCCGACCAGCACCCGGCCCATCAGGTGGTGGTCGTCGACCGGCAACTGCTCGTCGGTCATCGGCTTGAACGGCCGAGGTCTGCCCGCACGATTCGACGTCGGCCTCGGAGCTGCGGTCAAAGGTTGGACCGCAGTCTTCTGTCCGCCAAGGCACACCTCGGCCCACACCACCTTGCCGCCGCCCGCCGACTGGTAGTGGCCCCACCTGCTGCTCATGTGCTCGACCAGGAAGATGCCGCGTCCGCCCTCGGCCTCCTCGCCGACGTGCTGAAGCATCGGCGGCCGCGGGTCGCGGTCGGCGACCTGGACCACGACGGCCTGGCCGTGCAGCTGGAGGTCAAGGGCGAAGGTCTGCGCCTCGGCCGTCTCGGCGAAGGTCAGCCGCTCCGGCTGCTTCGCACCGGGGTGCCGGATGGCGTTGGTGGCCAGCTCCGACACCACCAGCAGTACGCTGTCGATCAGGTCAAGGGGCACCTGCCAGCGGCCGAGCACGTCGCGGGTGTGGCGCCTGGCCCAGCCGACGGCGTTGGGGGTGTCGGCCAACAGCAGGTGGCTGCGCGTGGCGGGGACTTGCGACATTGCGGGCGCCTCCCGGCGAGGCGGTGGCCGAGCTCCAGCTCGACCACCGCTCTGATTGGGGCCGAGTTCCTACTTGGTGGCGATGACGTAGACGCTGGCCCACTCGCGCTTGGGGTTGGCCAGGGTGGCGTCGAAGGGCCAGGGCTCGACCGTGGTGAAGCCGGCCTCGCTGAACAGCTGGACGAGCTTCTCGAAGTCGTAGGCCCACAGGTGCGGGGTGTACTTCGGGTCGTCGTCCTGGTCGCGGAAGACGTAGTTGACCAGATCGAGGAAGGTGTTGATCTCGCCCTGGCAGCTGCGCTTGGCGTACCAGCGCTCGACCATCTCGGTGGCCTGGTCCGGCGCGGCTGGGTAACGGTCCAGAATGAAGGCGGCGTCCGGCACGCCGGTGACGACCTGGCCGCCCGGCGCCAGCACGCGGTGAGCCTCGTGGGCGAAGCCCTTGGCCGACCGTGGGTAGTCGATGTGCTCGAGGAAGTGCTCGTTGAAGAGCAGCTCGACGGTGTTGTCCTGGAGCGGCAGGCCTTCTCGCACATCCCACAGCAGGTCGGCCGGCGGCACCAGGTCGATGTTGAAGAAGCCGTCGAGCTGGTGGCTGCCACCGCCGATCTGAACCTTGGCCGGCCGCTCCTCGAGTCCGTTGGGGTAGGCCCGCTGGCTCGCCCGGTGGTAGCGGCTGAGCTCGATCTCCTTGGCAGCGGCGCGCAGCGTGCGGGCCAGGCCGTGGGTGGTGGTCGGCTCGGCGAGGGCGGCCGTGATGTGCTCGCCGAGTAGGTCGATGGACGGTATGCCGCAAATGTCTCGGGGCATGGCAGACGTCTCCCTTGGGCGTGGTGGCTTGGGCGGAGTACCGAGTTGCGTGAGCTGAGCAGTGATCAGGCGGCGCTGGGCGCGGGCTGGGACCACTGGTTGTTGCGCATGAGGGTGGACCGGAGGTCGACCAGGCGCGGGGCGACCGTCAGCTCCAGCTGCTCGGTCGGGTGGAGGTTGCCGGCTTCATCGGCGTCGGCACGCCAGACGCGGTACTGGAGGTCGGGGTAGGCCGGGTTGATGCCGATCTCGCCCTTGGGGATGGTGCCGTTGAAGGGCACCGGGATGTCGAGGTGGTTCCAGTAGTTCCAGGCTTGGAGTGCCTTGACCTGGTCGAAGTAGAAGTAGAAGTCGGGCGAGCGTCCGAACGTGCGCAGCTCACGGTGGATCAGGTGGCCGAGCAGCGGTCCGAGTTGGGTGGCGAGGCTGTCGAACTCCCACTTGGTGTGGCGCCAGCGGTCCGGCATCTGGCCGGGGGTGAAGAGGCGGGCGGCGACCAGGTGGCTGATGCGGTCGGTCAGGTAGGCAGCCGCGGCGGTCGGGTCGAGGGTGGAGTCGACCTTCACCAGGGTGTCGGCGAGGTCGGGGACGTGGAACTTCGCCAGGTCGAACCGGCCGATCATCCCGGGGACGGCGAAGAGCAGCTCCTTGTAGAGCCAGTTGTTGAACTCGCCCAGCTCGGCCAGCCGGCGCGTGCGTGGGCTGGTGGAGTGCAGCATGGCGTACTCAGACAAGGCCTCGAAGAACAGGTAGCCGAGGATCGGCAGCCGCGGGATGGTGGCGTCGAGCTGCTGCAGGAAGTCGACGGGAGCGACGGTTGCGCCCTGGTAGGCGATGGCGGCGGCGGTCGCCAGGAAGGCGGTGGAGTTCTTCACCCGGCTGACCACGGTCTCGCGCAGCTGGTGCCGCTCGGTCTTGGACAGCAGGTACTCGAGGTGGGTGTAGATGGCCAGGTGGATCGACCCGAGTCGGAGGTAGTCCACGCCGGCCAGCCCCTGGTACGCCTGCGGCGGTAGGTCCAGCTCGAAGACCAGTGGGGTGGGCCGGTGGTCCGGTCGCCCGATCTTCGCCAGGAAGGCCGGCGCCTCGCGGTCGAGGATGTAGGAGCCCAGGTTGTGCGGCCGGAGGCCGTGGTTGGTCGTGGTGAGCGGCGCGCAGTAGATGCTGCCGACCAGGCACCCGCCCGAGGGGTAGAGCACGCCGTCCTGGCTGATCTTCTCCAGAGCGTGGGTGACGTGTAGCAAGTGGAGCTTGCCGCCGGTGGCCAGGGAGTCGAACAGAGCGTTGCGCCGAAGCAGGTGGCCGTTGGGAGTGCCGAGAGACAGCCGGTCGGTCCAGGCGACCTTCTGGATGCCGAGTGGATCGTCCAGGTTGGGCATCGCCGGCACGAGGCTGGTGCCGAAGAAGGCGTGGGCGTCGGCCCAGCTCTCGTAGGAGTCGGTGAAGTCCACGGTGCTACACCAGCCCCTTCTCGGCCACGGCGTAGCGGACGGCGGCCACGCCGGAGGCACCGGCGAGGAAGGCTTCTTCGGAGACGACCACCAGGTCGAAGGCGAGCGGCAGCAACTGGTTGAAGGCTGGCTCGCGAACGTACCTGCTGTCCGGCCACCAGGAGCGCTTCGGCAGCCGGTAGCGGTCGAGAGCGTCGGCTGCCTTCACCAAGTCGCAGATCCGCTCGGCCCGGCTGTAGTCGGCGCGATCGTCAGCGGTGAACGCCTCGTACGGCACCTCGTGTAGCCGGACTGCGGTGGCGGCGCGGATGATCTCGCTCGGACTGGGCGTGCGGCGGAAGTGCGACCAGGCCAACTCCGCGTTGGCCGCCAGCCAGACCGCGGCTCTGCTGCCGTGGCCTTGGTCGTCCTTGTCGTGCTGACGCTGGCAGTCGTGGACGGCCGCCGCGATGACCGTGGCGGCGGTGTCCGTCTCGTTCAAGCCGTGCCAGTCGGCCAGCAGCGCGGCGAGGACGGCCGTCCGCAGACCGTGGCGGTGGCCGTGGATGGAGTCGGCGAGCTGGGGCTCGGCGAACCACCGCGTGGGGATGGCGGCTTGCTCCACCAGGGCTTTGGTGGATGGCCGGAGCGGCGGAGGCCAGGCCGGCGGGAAGTCGGGCCGGTTGGCCTTGATCCACTCGACCGTGGCGGTGTCGGTGAACTGGTGGAGCGGGAGTTCCTTGCGGGCAGCCAACTCGACCAAGCTGTCCGTGTGGGTCGTGCTCGTGCTCATCGTGCAGCCCACCCCCTCGGTGGTCGGGACGGTGGGTGTCCTACCTGATCTCGGCCGACTGGGCGGCCTTGCGCGCAGCTTCCTCCGCCTCGAATGTGGCGGTGAAGGCGGCCAGCTCCTGCTCGGTCATGACGGTGACGCCCAGCTCGGCGGCTACGTCGATGATCTCGGCGGCGGCCTCGTCGCGATCGGTGTCGGAGGCACCGTCGTCCAGCAGCCGCTCGAACTCGGCGTGGTAGCCCCACGCTTCGCTCCACTTGACCGCGATCTCGACGCCGCGGAAGCGGAAGTTGCGGCGGAAGTTGAAGGCCTCGTGGCGGGTGTCCTCAAAGCCGAGCGCGCCGAACAGCTGGACGGCCGCGGCCACGTCCGCCTGAGCGATCGGGAACTCGGTCTCGCCGAACGCGGCGCCCCGGCCGATCTTGCTGTCCTTGAGCGTGATCTTCGCGGTGCCGGCGGACTGGTTGTCGGTGACCTTCAGCAGCTGGTCCGGCAGCACGAAGAAGTGGATCAGCTTGTTGTCCTGGCCCAGGTCCTCGCCGTCGCGGACGAGCCGATCCACCAAGGTGTCGTGGCTGTCCTTGTCGAACCGGGCGCGCATCTCGATCTCGACGGCCAAGGCAGTCGTCCTCTCCTGATTTGGGCATGGTTGATGGCCCGCACCGGCGTCAGGTACCCCCTGGTCGGTGCGGTGATCGGTATGAAGTTGGTGGTGCGCTGGCGGTGCGGCCGGTCTCTGCGCCCTGACTGCACCGCCAGCAGCTCGCTACGTCAGGCCTGCTCACCGAAGCGCTCGCGGATCACGCCCGCGTGCAGGTAGTTCGGCAGCGGCACGCCGCCGACGGCCGTGCGCTTGGTCGCCACCTGGTCCTCGGTGTCGGCGGGGAAGCCCTCCAGCAGCTGGAGACACTGCGTCACCCACTCGCGGGACGTGCTCCAGTCGCCGGCGTCCCGCAGCAGCAGCGCCATGGCGTACGCCGTCTCGGCCGCGGCCCAGTGGTCCGTCGCCAGCTCCTGCTGGAAGGCTGCCTCCAGCTCAGTCGGCGAAGCCAGACGGATGGTGTTCGTCATCGGTGCCTTCTCCTCGTTTCGTGCCAGTCGTTCTCGTGGTGGTGAACTTGGCCGACGTCACCGGAGTGACGCCCGGGAGGCCTCCGAATCAGTAGATGTACGTCTCGGCCAGCGTCTTGTAGTCGAACAGCTCGTCCTTGGCGAACCAGAGGTCGACTTCCTGCGCGGCCTCCTCGCGGTTGCCGGAGGCGTGGATCAGGTTGGCCACCGCCTTGCCGACAGCCACGCTGGCGCCCCGGCTCATGTGCGAGAAGTCGCCGCGGATGGTGCCGGCCGGGGCCTGGTCCGGGTAGGTGCTGCCGACGATCTTGCGGACCGTGGCGATGGCGTCGTAGCCCTCCAGCACCAAGGCGATGACCGGCCCCTGCTGCATGAAGGTGGCGGTCAGGTTGTAGACCTCGGAGCCAAGGCGCTCCTCCAGGTCCGCGTAGTGCTTGCGGGTGAACTCGGCGTCCATCCACTTCATCTTCGTGCCAACGACCTTGAGCGCGGCGTCCTCGAACCGCTGCAAGACTCGGCCGGACAGACCACGGGCCACTGCATCGGGCTTGAGCAGGACGAGCGTGCGCTCGATCTGGCCCTGGGTCTCCTCGGTCATTTGTTCCCTTTCCCCTGCCAGAGTGGCGATTTGACGGTGCATCAAACACGTCTGGCACTGAGGTTACCCGTGCGAGTGAAGCGGTTTTGCGCGTTGGGCTGGCAGGGCTGTCACCAGGTTGAAGAAGCACCAGACGTACCCGATGAGCTCGCCTAGAATCGCTGCGGCCCCGCCCGTCCTTGGTGGGCGAAGCGCTCGCAACTGGCGCTCGGGGTCGGAGTGTTCATCGGCATGGGGCAAAGTCTGGCCGCATCCGAGCCCCGTCACCATGCACTGCCAGTGCAGCCGCGGTGCAGCTTGATGGCAGCGCGGCAGCAGCACCCAACAGAGTGGGGACAGCGTGGACGTCGTCGAGACCTGGACCGGCAAGTCAGCCTGCCAGCTCCAAGAGGCGCTGCGCGACACCAATGAGGCCTTCGCCAGCCGGCTCGGCATCGGGCTGCGAACGGTGGCCAGCTGGCACCAGAACCCGGAGCTCGTCCCTCGCACTGAGATGAGGCAGCTGCTCGACCAGATCCTGGAGAAGGCGCCGCCGGCCACCCAAAAGCGGTTCGCACTGCTGACCGCCGAGGCCAACAGCAGCCTCGCCGCAGCCCAGGCCTTGCGAGTCGCCATCGCTGTCGTGGTGCGCGGGGCCGAGGTACTGCTCGTATGCCGACGGGACGACGAGTCAGCCGGCATCCGCTGGCAGTTCCCGGCCGGGGTGATCAAGCCGGGAGGCAGCCCGGCGTCGGCTGCCGTCCGTGAGACGCTCGCCGAGACCGGCGTTCACTGCGCCGTCCGTCAAGACCTGGGTGGCCGGCTCCACCCGACCACCGGCGTGTGGTGCCAGTACTTCCTCGCCGAGTACCTGGTCGGTGAAGCCCAGAACCAGGACACGATCGAGAACGCCGACGTCATGTGGGTTCCGAGAAACGCCGTGCCGCGGTTCATCCCCGTCGATACGATCTTCCCGCCCATCCTGGCCACCTTGGAGGAGTCGCAGACATGACCGAGCAGACCGACAAGCCGGGCATCGCCGCCGCCATCGTGGTCCAGGACGGCCGCGTGCTGATGGTCCAGCGCCGGGTTAAGGAGGGCGAGCTGTCGTGGCAGTTCCCGGCCGGTGAAGTTGAGGCCGGCGAGATGGCCGAGGAGGCTGCTGTCCGCGAGACTGCGGAGGAGGTCGGCCTGATAGTGAAGGCGACGCGGCTGCTCGGTGAGCGCGTTCACCCGAAGACCGGTCGGCACATGAGCTATACCGCTTGCGAGATCGTGAGCGGCACCGCCGCGGTGGTCGACACCGAGGAGCTCGCAGAGCTGGCGTGGATCACGCACGAGCAGATCGCTGAGTACGTACCGTATGGCCTGTTCGAGCCGGTGCAGCAGTACCTGGATGGAGCTCTGGCGTCTCCCTGACCAAGGGTGACCCCGCCATTGTGGCTCCGGTCGGACTGAACCCGGCGACGACAGTCCCCAACGGCCTCTTCGCAGTACTTGCTTGGGGAAGCTGCTTGCTGCCCTGGTGGCCAGTGCCCCGAACGCCCAGCTCAAGTCGGCAGTTGGCTGAAGCGATGAGGGTTCAGCAGAGCTGTCTGGACGCCATCGGTGATGCCGTTCGTTTGTCCTGCTGGAGGGCTATCGTTGGCGAGTCGCCCGCACAGGGGTTTCGGCGGCGTGCCCTCGCTCGGCAGGACGAGCCCGCCTGCACGTGCCGAGCACGCCCGAACCCTGGGGGACCAGCAGGAATACCGCGGCCTACGTGGCCACCGTTGACGAGCAAGGACACACCGACTGATGGCAGTGACCCAGCAGGAGATCGAGAACCGATTGTGGGCCGCCGCCGACGAGCTGCGCGTGGCGATGCCGGAAGCACAGTACTCTTCGGTGATCTTTCCGCTGATGTTCTGGAAGTACCTGTCGGACACCTGGGACCACGAGCACCAGAAATTCCTGGCCGAGAACGAGGGCTGGGGCAGCCTTACCGCCGAGGAAGCTCACCAGATCGAGTACCGCGACTACCAGTCGTTCGAGATCCCGTTGGTCCTCCGCGGCACGGACCGGGAGCGGCGCGCCTCCTGGTCGGCCCAGCTCGCCACCGTCGCGCAGCCTGGCCTCGGCCAGCGGGTCCGTACCTCTCTGCGAGCCATCGAGACAGCCAACCCCGACAAGTTCTCACGCATTTTCGGGAACATGCCTTGGACCTCTGAAGAGGTTCTGCCGGGAGATGTGCTGGCAGCGGTCATGCAGGCGATGAACCGCGTCCCAAAGATGCACGAGGGCAACATGTCCTACGACGTGCTCGGCGGTGCGTACGAGTATCTGCTGAAGCGGTTCTCCGATGGATCCGGCACCCGTGCTGGCCAGTTCTTCACGCCGCGCGAGGTAGTAGAGCTGATCATCGAGATCCTTAATCCTCAGAACTATGAGTCGGTGTACGACCCGACGTGTGGATCGGGCGGCATGCTCATCGCCTCTGCTGGCCTTTTGAAGGCCCGCGGCAAGCGCGGTTACACCCTGAGCCTGCATGGGCAGGAGACTGTGGGGGACACCGCAGGTGTGGCGCGCATGAACCTCTTCATGCACAACCTCACCCAGTTCAAGATCGAAGTCGGCGACACTCTGAAGGACCCACGCTTCAAAAAGCCGGACGGGTCCGTCCGGCAGTTCCACGTAGTTGTCGCCAATCCACCCTACAGTCAGAGTTGGAAGCCCTGGAGTAACGACCCGCGCGCAATCGGCGGAGTAGCGCCGCGGTCGTCGGCAGACTGGGCGTTCGTGCAGCACATGATTGCCAGCATGGATCCGGAGAAGGGGCGTGCCGGCGTCGTCCTTCCCCATGGCGTCCTGTTCCGGGGAGGGCAGGAAGCAGCCATCCGCAAGCGTGTCCTGGACGATGACCTCCTGGAAGCCGTGATCGGCCTGCCCGAAAACCTCTTCTATTCGACCGATATCCCGACCTGCATCCTTGTTTTCCGTGCTCGTGGGACTAAGGTCAAGGGGCGCAGGAATGGCGTGCTGTTCATTGACGCCTCCAAGCGGTTTGCCAAGGCCAAGAATCGCAACATCTTCACCGATGCGGACATTGCCGATGTCGTGACCGCCTACCACTCCGAAATCGGCGCGGGCAACAACCCCGTGGACCCTGGAGGAGATGGCGGCCTCGCCGCGCGTTTCGTCCCCATCGCGGAGATCGTGGCGAACGGGTATGACCTCAAGATTGGCCGCTACATCAAGCAGTTCGCCGCCGAGCAGGAGGATCTGGGTATCCTTATCAAGGCCTATAACCTCGCCAGGGCAGAGCGTCAGCGGGCCGAGGAACGCATGCTCACTGTGCTGGCGGAGGTCGGAATCGAGGGCTTCGATGAGTGACGGTTACCCGCTTCGTTCACTCGGCTCGCTGATGCGCCTCGACATTCAGCGCACGCCGATGGTTCCTGGGACCGCCTACCGTCTGGCTGGGGTCCTGAATGCGGGACAGGGCCTTATCGCTAAAGGTGAACTCGACGGCGGAGAAACAGAGTACGCGGCGATGAACGTGCTGCGCGCCGACCAGGTAGTCATGCGAAAGCTCACTGCGTGGGAAGGTCCGATCACTGTAGTGCCCGCCGATTTCGACGGATTCGTCGTCAGTAGCGAGTTCCCGACATTCACGCTTAATCCAGAGTTGGAGCCCCGATGGGTGAGCCATGTCTGCCGATCGCCGCGACTGTGGGCGGAAATGAAGAATCGGGTCAGCGGGACAGTTCAACGGCGTAAGCGCCTCAACCCAGAGCAGCTTTTGCAGATTGAATTCCCGGTCCCGGCCCGCGAAGTACAGGCGCGGATCGTTGAGGTGCTGGACGCGGTTGACGTCCAGATCGCCGCACTTGAAGACGAAGCGGGAGCGATTCTCAACGTTCTCCGTCGACTTCGTGACGATTCGATGACAGAAGGACCTGCTGCTGAAGTCCGAGCGGACGAGGCATTTAGCATCACTATGGGGCGCCAGCGCTCACCGCAACGTGCAACTGGCCCTCACATGACTCCCTACCTGCGGTCTGCAAATGTCGGCTATGGCACGCTCGAACTCTCCGATGTCCTGGAAATGGATTTCAATCCAGCCGAGCGCGAGAACTTTGCTCTTCGATGGGGTGACGTCCTTGTCTCCGAAGGAAGCGCAAGCGAGAGCGCAGTCGGCATGCCGGCTATGTGGCGGGATGAGATTGCCGGTCCGATCTGCTTCCAAAACACTCTACTTCGCTACCGTGCCGTCGGGGGCGTAAGCATTCCAGAATTCGTCAAGCACTGGTGTCTTTGGGCATATGAGTCTGGGCAGTTCAGCGAAGTCGCTGGAGGAACCAACATCAAACACATCGGGTCCAAGCGGGCAGTCCGCATGGGAGTTCGCCTCCCAAGTCTGGACGAACAGGAACGCATCACTGCACGACTCGACGCGGTGAGCGAGGTCTACGCGGTTACCCGCACCGAAGCTGATCGTCTCCGCCGGGCGCGGGCAAGCCTGCTGGCGGGGCTATTGGATCGCACGATCGATATTGGGTCCGCCGAGTAGGAGGTCTTGGCTGTGGCGAAGGGCGTACGGGAGCGTGAGTTCCAGAACTTGATGATCCAGTGGTCCCTCCCGTTGGGGTGGGGCTTCACGGCGGGTAGGTCACTGCCGCGTGAGCCGACGCAGACGGTGATCATCGGCCAGCTGCGGGACGCCATCATCCGACTCAACCCTGGGTTGATCGACGGGTTCGACGTGGACGCGGTGGTTGAGGAGATCACCGCCACGGTCAATGCCGTCGACGGCAGTCTGGTGCGGGCCAACGAGCAGGTGCTGCACCTACTACGTGGGCGCAAGGAGTTCCGGGACACCGACGGCGTCTGGCACGCCCTGAAGGTCATCGACTTCGAAGACCCGGCCGCCAACACGTTGATCGTGTCGGACGAGGTGACCATCACCGTCCCCGGCAAGACCTCCCGCCGGTTCGACCTCGTGTACTGGGTCAACGGTCTGCCCCTGGTCGTGGTCGAGGTGAAATCCCCCACCGCGAAGTCCGGGTGGATCAACGCTGCACACGAGATCAACGACGTGTACGCGACCGAGTACCCGTGGTTCTTCACCCCCAACGTATTCTCCGTGGCCTCCGACGGGCTGAAGCTGCGGTTCGGAGCCGCCGGCGCGCCCACAAACCTGTGGCAGCCGTTCCGGTCTACTTCCGACGACGAGAACTTGTCTGGGCAAGCCGACGTGCAGCGATCCGTCGAACTGCTGATGAAGCCGGCCACCATCCTGGACATGCTCGCCAACTTCGTCCTCTTCGCCACCTCCGGGGGTGGGGCGGACAAGAAGTTCCTGCCCCGTTACCCGCAGATGGAGGCTGCGCACCTGATCCACGCGCGAGTCCTGGCAGGTGGCTCGAAGGGTCTGATCTGGCACCACCAGGGTTCAGGCAAGACGCTGCTGATGGTTTTTGCGGCCTCGCTGCTACTGGCTGACTCCCGCACTGAGTCACCCACGATCATCCTGCTCTCGGACCGGACTCAGCTCGTTCGGCAGACGTCCAAGGCCTATACCTCCGCTATGGGCGACTCCTACTTTCACCGGCCAGCTACAGGCCAAGCGTTGCGCGCCCTGCTGGCCGACGACGTGCGCGGAGTCATCTCGACGACCGTCCACAAGTTCGCCGACGCCGGCAAGGACCTGTCGACCCGGGACAACATCATCGTGCTGGTCGACGAAGCGCACCGCACCCAGTCCACCAAGGAGAAGTCCCTGGCCTGGCAGATGCGCGCAGCTCTGCCGAACGCCAAGTTCTTCGGCATGACTGGCACCCCGGTCAGGAACCTCGCCACTGACACCTTCGCGCTCTTTGGTGAAGAGAGCGACCCAGACAGGGTGCTGCACCGTTACTCGGTATCTCGCTCCCTAGTGGACGAGGCGACCGTTCCAGTGGTGCTGGACCCCTACCCGGTCTCTTTTGAGATGAACGACCAGGCGCTGCAGGACGAGTTCGACGAATTTGCCGACACCTTCGACCTCGACGACCCCGACCGCGAAGCCCTGTCCCGCAAGTTCGGGCGCCTCACCTCGGTCTTCGCCAACCCCGAGCGAGTCCACACGGTGTGTCAGCACATCGTGGACCACTACCTGGCCAGCGCTTACCGCAACGGCCTCAAGGCCCAGGTCGTCGCCTACAACCGCGAGCTAGCCGTGGCCTACACGGACAAGATCAACGAGCTGCTCGCCGGCTACGAGGCGTCGCAAGTGCTCGCCAAGGTCGGTAGGCACGCCCAGATCACCGCGGAAGTGAACATCTCCGTCTCTGACTCCAAGGACGAAGACCCCGCCATGCGGCCGTTCCAGCTTTCGGAGGCTCAGGAAGAGGAACAGAAGCGAAAGTTCCTCGCCCCGGACGACCCTCTGTGCTTCCTGGTGGTTACTGCGAAGCTGATGACCGGGTTCGACGCCCCCAACGAAGGTGTCCTCTACCTGGACAAGCCACTGAAGGCACACAGCCTGTTCCAGACGATCACCCGCCCAAACCGCACCTGGGTCTCCCCGACCGGGTTCGTGAAGACCCGTGGTGTGGTCGTGGACTTCATCAGCCTGGCAGAGGAGGTTCAGCGGGCCGTCGCCGACCCCACTGCCAAGGGCAGAGTCAAGGGCGGCGGGTTCGTTGCCGACCTGTCCGACCTGGTCAAGGAGTTCCGAAAGGTCTTTGCCCGGATCGAAGACCTACTGGCGTACGTGGACGGCCTGGACCTCACAGCGCACGGATACGCGTCCGTGCGAGCCGCCAACAACTTCCTGGACGCCAGGCCCGACATCGCTGAGGTGTTCGCCAAGGACTACCGGCTTCTAGCCCGCCTGTACCCGCTCATCATCACTGACAATCGAGTTGCCAAGTACCGGGACGGCTTCGGCCTGTTCGGGTCCGTGTACACGACCTTGTTTAAGAAGTCCTCCGACGACGAGCGAAAGGAGCGGTTGGCTGAGCTCGGGCCGATGGTCCTGGAGATCATCAACGCCCACGTCCACTCCTTCTCCGTGGTCCGCTCCCAGGAGGAAGCCCTCGTCCTGGATGCCCAGGGCATCGCCATCCTCAAGGAACTGCTCGCTCTTGTCCGCCCCAACCCCGGCAACGACGACAGCAAGAGCGAGAAGCCGCCGTCCGCAGCAGAGATCCTCGACCGCATCAAGGCCGCCCTCGACAAGGGCGTCGAACCAGACTCCGCGAAGTACACCGCCCTCGCGGAGCGGATAAGGCAGCTGCGGGACCGGATTATCCAGAACGCGCAGGACGCCCTGGACTTCCTAGCCGATGCACTCCGGGTCGCCCGCGCTGTTGTGGACGCGGAGAAGCACCCCAACGAAGCCGTCATCGTGCTGGACGACGATCGCGTGGGCGTGCTGTCGCGGATCATCCACGACCACGCACCACCCGGTGTAACCGTCACGGAGAGGAACCTGGCCGAGGAGATCGACCAGGTGGTCACCCAGACCCTTGCCCGTTCGTGGGACAACGCTGACGCTCGCAACAGGGGCGCCCGCCGTGCCACCGCAGCGGTCTTCCGGCGGTACACGCTGAAGCCGGTGGGTGAGCCGTACGACTCCACCGTGGCCTACATCGAAGCCCACTACCTCGTCGACTGACGACCGGTCGGAGGCCCGGCAAGCTGCGATGGCTGCCGGGCCTCGTCGCTGCGTGGCCCAGACCTACGCTAATCGACTGGTGCCTCCTCAGAACCTGGTTCCGCGAGCGGCTTCTCCTCCGGTGCGGCAGTGCGCCGGTACTGCGGGTGGTCGCGGCCCATCTGCTTCGCGGCGTGCAGGGGGAGAGGGAAGCGGGAGGGGCCGTCCCAGAACTGGGCCGTCTGCTCCTTCATGGACTCGCCAGTGAGGGTATGAACTGTTGCAGGGCGGCTCGTGGGAGGGTGATGCCATGAAGGTGATCGATTTCGTCTTGAACGTCCTCTGGCTGATCTTCTGCGGGATCTGGATGGCCATCGGGTACGTGATCGCAGGCATCATCTGCTGTGTCCTAATTGTCACCATTCCATTTGGCGTGGCGTCGTTCCGCCTGGCGGGCTACATCCTGTGGCCGTTCGGGCGGACCACGGTGGAGAAGCCGGGTGCCGGTGCCCCGTCGTGCATCGGCAATGTGATCTGGCTGGTCTTCGCCGGCTGGTGGCTCGCGATCGGGCACCTGGTGACGAGCATCCCGCTGTTCCTGTCGATCATCGGCATCCCCTTCGGCTGGGCCAACCTGAAGATGATCCCGATCTCGCTGATGCCGCTCGGCCGTGAGGTCGTCTCCACCGACGAGAAGTTCGGCGGTCGCTGACCCGCGGCTACGGCAGCATCAACCGGAAGCGGAGCAGCGCGGCTGCTCGATCCTGATAGCCGGACCACGATCCCGTTCGGGATCGCGTCCTTCCGGATCGCCGGGTACGTGCTCTGGCCGTTCGGGCGGACCACGGTGGAGAAGCCGGACGCCGGTGCCCCCTCCTGCGTCGGCAACGTGATCTGGATCGTCTTCGCCGGCTGGTGGCTGGCGCTCGGTCACATCGCCACGGCCATCGCGCTGGCGGTCACGATCATCGGCATCCCGTTCGCCTGGGCCAACCTCAAGATGATCCCGATCTCGCTGATGCCGCTGGGCCGCGAGGTGGTCTCCTCCGACGAGAAGTTCGGCTACCGCTGATCCGTCAGCCGGCCGCCCGGGCCCGGAGGATCTCCGCCGTCGCCTCGTCGGCCGGGAGGAAGGCCTCCAGGTGGAGCTCGGCTAGGGTGACGTCCAGGGCGGTGGCGAAGGACGTGATGGTGGTGATCAGGCGCAACTCGCCCTCGGGGACGGCCAGTCGGAGCGGCACGGCGAAGCCCAGGTGCTCCGGCCCGGGGGCGGCGTCCGGCAGGTAGGTCTCCAGCTCGGCGACGAGGGCGGCCAGCCGGGGGTCGTGGCCCCTGGTCTCCAGCGTGCGGCGCATGTTCTCGGTGACGTGCCGGCCCCACTCGGGGAGGTTGCGGACCCGGCGGGCCAGCCCCTCGGGGTGGAGCAGCAGCCGGATCATGTTGACCGGCGGGCGGAGCAGCTCGGCGGACACGTCCTCGGTGAGCAGGCCCACCGCCTCGTTGGCGGCGACCAGTTCGCCGTACGGGCGCAGCACGATCGCCGGGTACGGGAGGTGCCCGCGGAGGATGACGTCCAGGGCTTCGCGGACGGGGCCGAGCATCGCGGCCTCCAGCCGGGACTCGGGGTAGACGGGGGCGTAACCGGCGGCGTGCAGCAGGGAGTTGCGGTCCCGCAGCGGTAGTTCCAACGACTCGGCGATCCGGATCACCATCGCCCGGCCGGGGCGGGAGCGGCCGCGCTCCATGAAGCTCAGGTGCCGCTGGGTGGTGCCGGCCCGCAGTGCCAGGTCGAGCTGGCTGATCCGCCGCTCGGCCCGTCGGCGGCGCAACTCGGCGGGGAAGCCGGTCTGTTCGGTCACGGTGTTCACCCGGGGGATCCAACCACCGCCGGTGCGCCCGGGCCATTCCCTGTGCGGAATTGTCCGCCGTCCCGGGCCGCCGCAGGATCGTCGGGACAGCGTCCGACGCGCCCCGAGCGAGAGGCTTCCGAGCAGCGATGAAGAGCTACCACATCACCGAGGGCGGCCGTCTGACGCTCCGTGAGCACCCCGTCCCCGAGCCCGGGCCGGGGCAGGTGCTGGTCCGGATGCGGGCCAACGGGCTCAGCTTCCGGGACCTGACCGTGCTGGCCGGCGAGTACCCGCTGCCGGTCCGCCCGGAGGTGGTCGCCGGGTGCGAGGGCGTGGGGGAGGTGGTCGCGGTCGGAGCGGGCGTGACCACCCTGGCGGCCGGATGCCGGGTCGCGTTCACGGTCTTCCCGGAGTGGCTGGACGGCCCGTTCGGGCTGGACCGCGCCGCGCAGCTGGGCTCCGCGCTGGACGGCACCCTGACCGAGTACGCGGTGGCCGCCGAGCGCGGCCTGGTCCGCCTGCCGGAGCACCTGTCGTACGAGGAGGCGGCCGCGCTGCCGCTGACCGCCCTGACGGCCTGGAACGCGCTGACCGGCGGCCGTCCGCTGCTCCCCGGTGAGACGGTGCTGACCTCGGGCACCGGTGCGGTCAGCCTGGCCGCGGTACAGCTGGCCCTGCTGGCCGGGGCCCGGGTGATCGCCACCACCTCGGGGCCGGCGAGGGCGGACCGCCTGAGGGCGCTTGGCGCCCACGAGGTGGTCGACCGCTCCGAGCACGCCGAATGGCAGCTGAGGGTACGGGAGTTGACTGACGGCCGGGGCGCCGACACGGTCGTGCACGTGGCGGGTGACCTGGAGCGTTCGGTGCGGGCGGCCGCCCTCGGCGGTGAGATCGCCTACGTCGGCCACCGGGTGGGCGCCGCCCCGACCGGCCGTCCGCTGGAGGCCGGCCTGCTGTTCGGTGCCGGCGTCCGGGTGCGGCCCCTCGCGGTCGGCAGCCGGGCCCAGTTCACGGCCCTGAACCGGGCCTTGGCGGTCCACCGGATCCGTCCGCTGCTGGACCGGGTGTTCCCCTTCGGGGAGCTGTCGCGGGCCCTCGGTCACCTGCGGGAGGGGACGGCCTTCGGCCGGGTGGTGCTCGCCCACGGGTGAGCGGGGAGGTGACAGACCACGGGCGCGACGCTCCCTCCGGCGGATCGGGGCTGCATAGAGTCACGGGCGTTCCGAACCGCCGTGCCTCCAGGGGGAATTCGTGCTGCCCAGAAGACTGCTCACCGCCGCCGCGCCGCTGCTCGTCGGCGCCCTCGCGCTCACCGCGAGCGGCTGCGCCAAGGACGAGGGCGAGACCGGCGCGGACGGCAAGAAGGTGGTCAAGATCGCCTACCAGGGACCGCTGAGCGGGGACAACGCCGCGCTCGGGGTGCACATGGAGAACGGCGTGAAGCTGGCGGTCAAGCAGGCCAACGAGCGCGGCGACCTGCCGTTCTCGCTGGTCTACGTGGCGACCGACGACGCCGGCAGCGCCGACCAGTCCCCGGCCGCGGCGCAGAAGGTGATCGACGACGAGAAGGTGCTCGCGACCATCGGCCCGGCCTTCTCCAGCCCGACCAAGGCGGCCGGCCAGCTCTACTCGCAGGCGAACCTGCTGGCGCTGACGCCCTCCGCGAGCAGCCCCTCGCTGACCACCCTCGGCTTCGGCTCCTTCCTGCGCGGCATCCCGAACGACAACGCCCAGGGTGGCGGGATGGCCGCGTACTACGCGAAGAAGCTGAAGGCCAAGAAGGTCTTCCTGGTGGACGACAAGACCGAGTACGGCATCGGCCTGTCCGCCGTGGCGGAGAACGACCTCAAGGCGGCCGGGGTCGAGGTGGTGCGCCAGAGCGTGCCGCAGAAGACCCCGGACTACACCGCGGTGGCCACCGCCGCGAAGAACTCGAACGCGGACGCGCTGATCTACGCGGGCTTCTACGCGGACGCCGCGCCGTTCGCCAAGAAGCTCAAGGAGGCGGGCTTCGACAAGCCGAGGATCGCCTCGGACGGCGTGAACGACAAGAAGTTCATCGAGCTGGCCGGCGCCGCCTCGGAGGGCTGGCTGGTCACCTGCCCGTGCGTGGACGCCTCGGTGGAGGAGGGCATCAAGAAGTTCACCGCCGACTACCAGGCCGAGTTCAAGACCGCGCCCGGCACCTACTCGGCGGAGTCCTTCGACGCCACCAACCTGGTGATCGAGCAGCTCAAGGCGCTCGGCCCGGACGCCACCCGCGACCAGGTGCTGGCCAAGGCGAAGCAGGCCGACTACAAGGGCCTGACCAAGCGCTTCCGCTTCGACGCCAAGGGCGAGTTCCCGGACAAGACCGCGTTCCTCTACGAGGTGACCGGCGGCACGATCGTCTACCGGGGCAACATCGAGACGCTGGCCGCGAGTTGAGTCAGGGGAGGACCCTCCGATGCCGCTCCACGAGTTCTGGGACTACCTGATCCCGGGCGTCGCCCTGGGCGCGCTCTACTCGGTGATCGCGATCGGCTACACGCTGGTCTACGGCGTGCTCCAGCTGATCAACTTCGCCCACAGCGAGGTCTTCACGCTGGGCGGCTTCGGCGGCCTGGTCGTGCTCCAGCAGCTCACCCCGGCGCACCCCTCGGCCACCGCCTCGGTGCTGCTGGTGCTGGCCGGCCTGCTGGCCTCCGGCCTGGTCGGCGGCGCCACCGCGTACGGACTGGAGCGGGTGGCCTACCGGCCGCTGCGGCGGCGCGGCGCGCCCAAGCTGATCTTCCTGATCAGCGCGATCGGCGCCTCCTTCTTCCTCTACAACCTGGCCGGCAAGCTGTTCGGCCGGGACCCGGTGCCGATGCCGGAGATCTACCGGAACGACGTGCTGTTCACGGTCTTCGGCGCCCGCGTGACGATCACCCAGGTCCTGCTGGTGGTCTGCGCGTTGGCGATGATGGGCGGTCTCGACCTGCTGGTGCACCGCACCAGGCTGGGAGCCGGCATCCGGGCCCTGGCCCAGGATCCGGAGACGGCCGGGCTGATGGGCGTGGACACCGACCGGGTGATCTCCCGGACCTTCGTGATCGGCGGCCTGATGGGCGGCGTGGCCGGCTTCCTGTTCGGGCTGAACACCCAGGTCTCCTTCACCATGGGCTTCAACCCCGGCATCACCGCTTTCGCGGCGGCCGTGCTCGGCGGCGTCGGCTCGATCCGCGGAGCGATGCTCGGCGGCCTGCTGCTCGGCCTGGTGGAGACCTTCAACGTGCCGCTGTTCGGCGAGGAGTGGCGCTACGTGGCCGCCTTCGTGGTGCTGGTCGGGGTGCTGATGCTCCGTCCGACCGGCATCCTCGGCGTCCGGATCGGGAGGACGGCATGACCACCCTGCTCCAGCGTCCGGGCGCGGACCGGCTGGCCCGGCTCCGCACGCCCAGGTGGTACCGGCTGCCGCGCTGGCGGCGGCTGTCCGCCCTGCTCGGGGCCGGCCTGCTGCTGGCCGTGATGACCGGCGAGCAGGGCAACGGCCGGGACCTGCTGTACTCGCTGCGCGAGACCCTGACCGGCGCCCGGCTCTGGCTCTGCCTGGGCCTCGGCGTCGCGGTCTGGGCGCTGGCCGAGCTGGCACCCCGGGGGGCCGCCGGACGGGTGGCGGCCGTCCTCCCGAGGCCGCGGCTCCCGCGCGCCGCGAAGCCCGTGCTCGTGGTGCTCGGACTGGCCGTGGCCGTGCTGGCCCCGCTCGGGCTCAGCCGGGCCACCAACCAGGTGCTGGTGGACTGGGTCGGCATCTACGTGCTGCTCGCCCTCGGCCTGAACGTGGTGATCGGCTGGGCGGGCCTGCTCGACCTCGGCTTCGTCGCCTTCTTCGCCATCGGCGGCTACAGCGCGGCCTTCTGGACCGGCCACCTGCCGGTGAAGCCCCCGTTCGAGCTCAACCCCTTCCTGGTCATCCCGGTCGCCATGCTCACCTGTCTGGTCGCCGGGGTGCTGCTGGGCGGGCCGACGCTGCGGCTGCGCGGCGACTACCTGGCCATCGTGACCCTGGGCTTCCACGAGATCATCTACCTGGTCGCCAAGAACGCCGAGGGCCTCACCCACGGCTCCAACGGGGCCTTCGGCATCCCGCACTTCTCGGTCGAGCTCGGCCCGGTCTCCTACCGCTGGAAGCTGGACCCGGTCGACTACTGGTGGCTGCTGCTCGCCCTGATCGTGCTGGCGGTCGTGGTGCTGCGCCGCCTCCAGCACTCCAAGGTGGGCCGCACCTGGGCGGCGATCCGCGAGGACGAGATCGCGGCCGCCGCCCACGGCGTGGACACCGTGAAGTACAAGCTGATGGCCTTCGCCATCGGCGCCTCCACCTCCGGCGCGGCCGGGGTGGTGTACGCCAGCAAGGTCGGCTTCGTGAACCCGGAGAACTTCCCGCTGCTCTACTCGGTGCTGGTGCTGGCCTACGTCATCTTCGGCGGCATGGGCTCGCTGCCGGGAGTGCTGCTCGGCGCCGGACTGCTGGCCTGGCTGCCGCACGCGCTCAAGGACGTGGTCGACCAGAAGGACCGCTTCATGTACCTCGGGGCGCTGCTGGTGGTCATGATGATCTACCGCCCGCAGGGGCTGATCCCGGCCGGTGGCAAGCGAGTTGGGGGTAAGGGCCGATGAGCGTGGTGCTGGAGGCGGAGGGGCTGACCCTGCGGTTCGGCGGGCTGACCTCGCTCGCCGGGGTCGGCCTGCGGATGGAGCGCGGCGAGGTGCTGGCCGTGATCGGCCCGAACGGTGCGGGCAAGACCTCGCTGTTCAACTCGCTCACCGGTGTCTACCGGCCCCAGGAGGGCCGGGTCACCTTCCACCCGGAGGGTGGCGGCACATACGAACTCCTGGGCCGCAAGCCGCACTTGGTGAACCGGGCCGGGGTCGCCCGGACGTACCAGAACATCCGGCTGTTCGGAGCGCTCACGGCCCTGGAGAACGTCCAGGTGGCGGCCGAGAGCCGGCTGCGCAGCGGCCCGCTGGGCATCGCGCTCGGCCTGCCGCACGCCCGCCGGGCGGCTCGGCGCAGCGCCGAACGGGCCGGGGCGCTCCTGGAGTTCGTGGGCCTGGCGGCCAGGGCGGACGAGCCGGCCGGGGCGCTCGCCTACGGCGACCAGCGGCGGCTGGAGATCGCCCGCGCGCTGGCCACCGACCCCCGGGTGCTGCTGCTGGACGAGCCCGCGGCCGGGACCAACCCGACCGAGAAGCTCGAACTCACCGCCCTGATCCGGCGGATCAACCGGGAGCTGGAGATCGGCGTGCTGCTGATCGAGCACGACATGAAGCTGGTGATGTCGGTGGCGGACCGGGTGCTGGTGCTGAACTTCGGCAAGGTGATCGCCGAGGGCACCCCGGCCGAGGTCCAGCAGGACCCGGCGGTGGTCGAGGCCTACCTGGGCACGGAGGTGGCGGCGTGACGAGCGTGGTGGAGCCGGTCCGGGAGGCCCCGGGCGGAGCGGGCGGGACCCCGGCACTGCTGGAGCTGGCCGGGCTGCGGGTGGACTACGGGGCGGTCACCGCGCTGCGCGGGATCGACCTGACGGTCCGCCGGGGCGAGGTGGTCGCCCTGCTGGGGGCCAACGGCGCGGGCAAGTCGACCACCCTCCGGGCGGTCTCCGGCCTGCTCCGCCCGGCGGCGGGGGAGGTGCGGTTCGCCGGCGCGCGGATCGACGGCCTGCCCTCCCACGAGGTGGTCGGCCTCGGCATCGCCCACTCCCCGGAGGGGCGGCGGGTGTTCGCCGAGATGACGGTGCTGGAGAACCTGCACCTCGGCGCCTACCGCTTCGGCCGGGTGGACGCCGCCGACCTGGAGCGGGTGTTCGGCCTCTTCCCCCGGCTGGAAGAGCGCCGCCGCCAGGTGGCCGGCACCCTCTCCGGCGGCGAGCAGCAGATGCTGGCGATCGGCCGGGCCCTGATGGCCCGCCCGGACCTGCTGCTGCTGGACGAGCCCTCGATGGGCCTGGCCCCGATCATCGTGGCCCAGCTCTTCGAGATCGTCCGGGAGATCAACCAGCAGGGCACCACCGTGCTGCTGGTCGAGCAGAACGCCGCCCAGGCCCTGCGCCTGGCCGACCGGGGCTACGTGCTGGAGACCGGCGAGATCCGGATGCACGGCCCGGCCGCCGAGCTGCTCCACGACCCCCGGATCCGGGCCGCCTACCTCGGCGAGGGAGCGGCCTGACGCCCCGTCCGAGACCCCCGCAGCCGCGTGATGTGTCGCCACGTCACGCGGCTGTGTCGTTCCCGCGTACTTCCCGACCTCGTCCTTGTGGGCCCGGGCCGGCCGCTCCTAGGGTCGCGTGCATGGCAACCGGAGTCCACCTCGTTGCCCGCCGCCACGTCGACCACGGACGTCTGGCCTGCGGGCTCTGTCCCTCCCGCTGATCCCTCCGTTCCCGTCCACTCCGCGACATCGGAAGGCACAGCCATGCCCGAGCACACCTCCCCCAGCCGCCGCGGCTTCCTCACCGGAGCCGCCGCCGTGGCCGCCGCCACCGCCGTCCCGCTGGCCGCCGGCCGGGCCGCGGCCGCCGAGCCCGCCGCGAGCGCGGCCCGCCCCAACATCCTGCTGATCGTCACCGACGACCAGCCCAAGCACACCAACTGGGCGATCCAGAAGACCATCGCCTGGCTCGGCGACCACGGCGTGGAGTATCCGAACGGCCACGTCGCCACCCCGCTCTGCGCCCCGTCCCGCTCCTCGGTCTTCTCCGGCCGCTACGCCCACAACCACGGCGTGCGCAACAACGGCGCCTCGGCCGCGCTGGACCAGCACACCACCGTGCAGCGCTACCTCCAGCAGGCCGGCTACCGCACCGGCCTGTTCGGCAAGTACCTCAACTCCTGGACGCTGGCGGACAATCCGCCGCACTTCGAGGACTTCCTGCTGCTCCAGCCGAGCTACAACAACAACGCCAACTACAACGACAACGGCACCGTCCGGCAGATCACCGGCTACCCGACCAACGTGATCAAGAACCACGCGCTGGCCTTCCTGGACGAGGCCGCCACCGACACCCGGCCCTGGTTCGCCTACGTCACCCCGTACGCCTCGCACGAGCCCAACGTGCCGGCCCCCAAGTACGCCGACACGCCCGTCCCGGCCTGGAACGGCCGCCCCTCGGTGCCGGAGGCCGACCGCAGCGACAAGCCCGCCTACATCCGCGACGCCACCGCCACCCTGGACGACGCCCGGGCGCTGCGCCAGCGTCAACTCCGCACCCTGCTCTCGGTGGACGACGCGGTGCAGGCCTTCCGGGACAAGCTGGAGGCGCTCGGACAGCTCGACAACACCCTGGTGATCTACATCGCCGACAACGGCTACACCTGGGCCGACCACGGCTGGCTGAAGAAGTCGGTGCCCTACTCGCCCAGCCACCAGGTGCCGTTCTACCTGTCCTGGCCGGCCGCCGGGCTGGCCGCCGGCACCGTCGACAACCGGCTGGCCGCCAACATCGACATCGCCCCGACCATCCTGGACGCCGCCGGGATCACCCCGAACACCCCGCAGGACGGCCGCTCGCTGCTCACCGGGTACTCCCGGGACCACCTGCTGGTCGAGTGGTGGAAGCAGGGCACCGCCGCCGGCGGGCCCAACACCTGGGCCTCGTACGTCGACAAGGAGCGGCAGTACACCGAGTACTACGCCCTGCACACCAACGCGGCGGGCGTGGTGAGCGGGACCGGGCAGGTGCTGTTCCGCGAGTACTACGACCTGGTCAGCGACCCGTACCAGCTGCAGAACCTGCTGCACCAGGCCACCCCGGCCCAGGAACAGGCGCTCGGCATCCCGGCCCTGGCCGCCGCCCTGGCCGCCGACCGGACCAGTTGACCCGGACGGGCCCTGCCCGCGCGGGGGCAGGGCCCGTCCGACCACCCGTTCCACGACCTGTTTGACGACCCGTCCGATCACCCGAAGGGAAGCGGAGCGCGATGACCGTCACCGAGCACAAGTCCTGCTGCACGCCCGGCCGGTCCGCCGCCCCGCTGACCCTGACGGCACCGTCCGCCCGCACCGCCCGTCCCGCCCGGGGGCTTCTCCAACTCCCGGGCGGGCGCTTCCTGATGGGCACCGACGACGGTCTCGGCTACCCGGCCGACGGCGAGGGCCCGGTCCGCGAGGTCGAGGTCGCCCCGTTCCGGATCTCGCCGACGGCCGTCACCAACGCGCAGTTCGCCGCCTTCGTGAAGGCCACCGGGCACGTCACGGAGGCCGAGGCCTTCGGCGCCAGTTTCGTCTTCGAGGGCTTCCTGACAAGGGAGTTGGCGGCCGGCTCGCCCTCGGTGGCGGCCGTCCCCTGGTGGCGCTCGGTGGCCGGCGCTTCCTGGCGCAGCCCCGAGGGCCCCGGCTCCTCGGTCGGCGAGCGGCAGAACCACCCCGTGGTGCACGTCTCCTGGAACGACGCCCGGGCCTACTGCGCCTGGGCCGGCACCCGGCTGCCCACCGAGGCCGAGTGGGAGTACGCCGCGCGGGGCGGCCTGGAGCAGCGCCGCTACCCCTGGGGCGACGAACTCGCCCCGGGCGGACGGGAGATGTGCAACATCTGGCAGGGCGTCTTCCCGACCGTCAACACCGGCCACCGCGGCACCGTCCCGGTGAAGTCCTACCGCCCGAACGGCCACGGCCTGCACAACGTGGCCGGCAACGTCTGGGAGTGGTGCGCCGACTGGTTCAGCCCCGACTTCCACCGCACCGGCCCCCGGCAGGACCCGGTCGGGCCGCCGAGCGGCACCGCCCGGGTGATGCGCGGCGGCTCCCACATGTGCCACGACTCCTACTGCAACCGCTACCGGGTGGCCGCCCGCAGCTCCAACACCCCCGACAGCTCCGCCGGCAACATCGGCTTCCGGGTGGCGGGCTGAGCGGCTGTACCGGAGACGGCCGGCACCGTACGGGAGACGGCCCCTCGACCCCGCCCCCTCGACCCGCCGCCGGAAATCGCCTGGTGGTGCCGTTCGTCCCCGTGTACACAGGTGCGCATGAGCACCGTGGACCCGAACGACCTCGCCCCGACCTTCCGCCCCGCCGAGCTGGACGGCGACGGCTTCCGGGCGGTGCCCTGGACCCTGGTCGACGACCTCGACCGCCGGGCCCGCGAGATCGCCGCCATCGCGGCCGACCCGGCGGTCGCCCTCTGGAACCCGCTGCCCGCCGGGACCCCCGCGCACGCCGAGCGTTGGCTGACCGGCCGGGCGGCGGCCTGGGAACGCGGCGACGCCGGCTCCTTCGCGCTGCTCGACCCCGTCCGGGACGACCTCCTCGGCGCCGTCACCATCCGCTGGGTGGACCGCTTCGACGGACTCGCCATGATCGGCTACTGGCTCGACCCCGCCGCCCGCGGCCGGGGCCTGGCGACCCGCGCCACCCGCACCGTCACCGAGTGGGCCTTCGCCCGGGCCGACGCCCGCCGCATCGAACTCGCCCACGCCACCGGCAACGCCGCCTCCTGCGCCGTGGCCCTGCGGGCCGGCTACCCCCTCGAAGGCACCCTCCGCGCCAGCCACCGCTTCGGCGACGGCCACCACCACGACGAACACCTCCACGCCCGGCTCGCCACCGACTGACGGTCCGCCAGGGCGCCCGTACGGCCGGCCGCCCCGTACGGTCAGCCGCCCTGGCCGGCGCTCCCGACCGGGCCGATCCGCACCGGCGAACCGCCGCCCTCCGTCACGGGCAGCGAACCCGCGCCCGGCCAGGCCAGGGTGACCGGATGGGTCTCGTCCGGCGGGGTCACCACCAGCCCGGTGATCCGCACGCCGGAGCCGCCCGAGCCGTTGGCCGGGTAGCCGATGCCGAAGTACGTCGACTTCCCGCTCGCCAGCACGCCCGTGACCACCGGTTCGCCGGAGCGCTTCGCGGAGACCGTCCCCGCGGAGGTCTTCAGGTCGACGCCCGCGTAGCCGGCGAGCGTGCACGCCCTGTCGCCGTGGTTCTTCAGCTCGACCACGACGGTGTTCTCGCCGTCGCCGGTGATGGTGCGGTCCGCGGCGGTGACGGTCAGGTCCGCGGTCCGGCACTGGGCGGTCTTCCCGGCAGTGGCGGTGGCGGTAGCAGGGGCCGGGGTGCTCGGTGCGGTGGTCCTCGGGGTCCCCGAGGCGGTGGCGGACGGGGACGAGGACGAGGCCGGGGTGGCGGCGGTCGGGGTCGGTGCGCTCGCCGCGGAGCCCGTTCCGCCGTCCTGGCAGGCGGTGAGCAGCAGTGCGGCGGCGACGGCCAGGACGGCGACGGCGGGCTTGCGGACGCGCATGGGGTTCTCCTCCGGGTGGGACGGTGGCGCTCGGTGCTCTCCCACCCCAGGACCGCCCGCCCCCGGTGGACCGTTCCGCCCGTTCCACCCCCAGGACAGTCCTGTGACACACCGTCATGAACCGCTCTCCGCCACCCGCACGACGGCCTTCCCCAGGTTCCCCCCGCCCAGCATCCCGAGGAACGCCTCCACCGACCGGTCGAACCCCTCGGTCACCGCCTCCTCCGCGACCAGCGCTCCCGAGCGCAGGTGCGGGGCCGCCCACTCCTCCAACTCCGCCTGCGCGTCGCGGTGGTTGCGCACCAGGAACCCCTCCACCCGCAGGCTCTTGCCCACCACGTCGTACAGGTTGTGCGGGGCGGCCGGCGGGTTGGCCGGATCGTCGTACTGCGCCACCGCGCCGCACCACGCGACCCGCCCGCCCTCCCGCAGCACCTCGATCGCCCCGGCCAGGTGGTCCCCGCCGACGTTGTCGAAGTACACGTCGATCCCGTCCGGCGCGGCCGCCCGCAGCTGCTCGCCGACCGGCCCGTCCCGGTGGGAGAACGCCGCGTCGAAGCCCAGCCGCCCGGTCAACTCCCGGACCTTCTCCGCCGATCCGGCGCTCCCGATCAGGCGCCCGGCCCCCATCAGCCGCGCGAACCGCCCCACCGCCGTCCCCACCCCGCCCGCCGCCGCGCTGACGTACAGGTCCTCGCCGGGCTGCAGCCGGGCCACCCGGGTGAGTCCCACGTACGCGGTCAGCCCCGTCCCGCCCAGCACGCTCAGGTAGGCGCTCGGCGGCACCCCGTCGGCCGGTCGGATCCGCCGCACCCGCCCCGGGTCGGGCAGCGCGCCGGGCGCGGGGACCTCCGCCTCCGTCAGCACCGCGTGGGTGCGCCATCCCTGACGGTGCGCCACCAGGTCCCCTTCCGCCAGGTGCGGCGACCGCGAGGCCACCACCCGTCCGACCGCCCGCCCCTCCAGCGGGGCATGCAGCTCGCCGACGTCCATCACCTCGCGCATGTACGGGTCCACGGAGAAGTACAGGTTCTCCACCAGCGCCCCGCCCGCCGGCACCTCGGGGAGCGCCCGCTCCACGAAGGCGAAGTCGGCGGGGGAGGGGCGTCCCTGGGGGCGGGCGGTCTGGTGGACGTAGCGGGCGGTGCGGGTCATGGTCTCTCTCCTCCGTGCTCGGTACGGACGGAACGCTAGGCACCGGCTCGCGGGCGTGGCAGGGGCGCACGTCGATGGTTCCCGCCCTTCCATGAACCCTCTTCATGGAAGGAGCCCCCACCGGCTAGGTTTCACCGGTGACGACCGACCCCACCGACTTCACCGACCCCACCCGCTCCGATCTCACCCCCGCCGACCTCCGGATCCTGGTCGCCGTGGATCGAGAGGGCAGCTTCACCGCCGCCGGAGCAGCGCTCGGCCTCTCCCAGTCCGCCGTCTCGCACGCCGTGCGCGGGTGCGAACGCAAGCTGGGTGCCGTCCTGTTCGAACGAGGGCGTCACGGGGCGCGCACCACCCCGGCGGGCGCGAAGGCCGCCGCCCACGCCCGGCAGGTCCTCCACCTGCTCACCGTCCTCGCCGCCGAGACCCGGGCCGCCGCCGCCCCGGCGGGCGGCGAACCCACCGGCCCGGTCCGGATCGCCGCCTTCCGCAGCGCCGCCGCCCACCTGCTCCCGGCCGTGCTGGCCCGGCTGGCGGCCCGTCACCCGGGCCTGCGCCCGGAGGTCAGGATCGTCCGCGACCTCGGCCGGGGCACCGCCGGCGAGGTGGCCGACGGCCACGCCGACCTGGCCGTCGCCACCCTCGACGCGGCCACCGGCAGCGTCCCCTCGCCCGCCCTGCCCGGCCTGGTGGCCGGCCGTCTGTTCAGCGAGCCCTACGCCCTGGTGCACCCCGCCGGGCACCCGCGTCCGCGCACCCTCCCGCTGGTCGACTGGGACGAGAACTGCGGCTCCTACACCCGCGCGTGGTGGCGGAGGCAGAGCTGGATCCCGGCCGCCACCGTCAACGTCTCGGACGACACGGTGACCCTCTCGATGGTCGCCCAGGGACTCGGCATGTCGATCATGCCCGCCCTCACCCTGCTCTCCGCCCCGCCGGGCGTCACCGTCGCCCCGCTCGACCCCGAGCCACCGACCCGGCACGTCGGCTACGTCACCACACCCGCCCTGGCCCGCACCGCCGCCGTCCGCGCGGTGATCCGCGAACTGCGCGCGGCCCCGCCGCCCGTGCTCGCCTGACGGTCCGTCAATCCGCCTGCGGCGGGAGCGATTCCCGGAGCGCGCGGAACTCCGCCGCGATCCCGTCCAGGGTGAAGTGCGCGTTCAGCCCGCTCGGGTTCGGCAGCACCCACACCTCGGTGGCGCCGATCCCCTCCGGCTGCCGCCCCACGGCGGCCTTCCGCCGCCCGAAGGCCGTCCGGTACGCCCCGATCCCCAGCACCGCCAGCACCCGTGGCCGCAGCTGCTCCACCCGCTCCACCAGGGCCGCCCCGCCGAGCCGGTACTCCTCGGCGGTCAGCTCGTCCGCCTTCGCCGTGGTCCGGGCCACCACGTTGGTGATCCCGAGCCCGTACGGCAGCAGCTCCAGCTGTTCCTGGGGCCGGAGCCGGCGCGGGGTGAAGCCGGAGCGGTGCAGCGCGGGCCAGAACCGGTTGCCCGGCCGGGCGAAGTGCAGGCCGGTCGCGCCCGACCACAGCCCGGGGTTGATGCCGCAGAACAGCACCCGCAGCCCGGGGGCCACCACGTCCGGGACCGTCCGCTCCCGCGCCGCGGCCAACTCCTCGGCCGTGGGCCGCCCCTGACTGACCATCCACCCAGTCTGCCTCCTGGGGGCGCGCGGTGTCATATTCACAACGACCATGCCACGAAGGGAGAGTGAGTTCGATATTCCGCTGCCACGCCGTCGTTGGAGGGCGCAGAATGGCTGGATGTCCTACGAACTCAAGGCACTCATCGGCTCCTGGGACCTGCTCAAGGTGGTGGCCGCAGAGGTGCCGGTCGCCCGTGTGACCAGACTGGAACAGGGATTGGCGCTGATCCCGATGACGGACCTTCTGTTCGACACCGTCGCCGAGCACGGCGGCGTCCTGCAACCCGGCTTCACCGCCTTCCCCGGCGGCTTCGGCCGCCGCCTGGTGGCCTGGTCCCAAGCCTCCCCGATCGGCTACGTCGAGGCGCACTACGTCGGCGGCGACGGCACCCAGCGCGCCGCCGTCTGGGTGGACGGGCGCCTTGTCCTCGGCCCGCTCGCCTGCACCTCCGAACCCTTCCCGGAGGACGGCAGCCCCATCTCCCAGGCCCTGCGCCGGATCGGGGCCCGGCGCACGCCGGCCGCGGACGAGTTCGAGGAGGTCGGCCTCGGCCGCCACAGCCGTCTGGTCGACTGGCCCGCCGACTGACCCCCGCCCTCCCGCTGCCCGCTGCCCGCTCCGTCCCCGCCGCATGCCGCCGTACGGCCCAGCGCGCCCCCGTCACGCCTCCCCGGCGCGTGCCCGGCGTCCCGCCGTACGGCCCACCGGCCCGCCCCTCCGTCTGGCGGACCGTCACCCACCCGCCCGGAGCACGCTCTTGCGCCCCCGGACGCCCCGCCGGCCGCACCGCTGCCGGGCGGCGAACCGTTCGGCCTAGGCGCGGTGGCCCGTCACCCTGGGGTGCACCAACGTGTGATGCAGGCGACAACGCCTGATCACACGAAAGGAAACGCAAGAATGCGTGCCACCTGGACGGCCGCCGTGCTGACCGCCACCCTGGGCCTCGCCCCGGTCATCACCACGTCCGTCACCGTCGCGAACGCTGCCGACTCCGCCTCCGCGACCAGCCTCCGCCTCCTCGCCTCCCACCCCGAGCGCGTCCTCCCGGACCTCGCCCGCCCCGGCCTCTCCCTCCCGGACCTGGCCGGCATCATCCCGCCCGCCCCGGACCTCCCGGTGAAACCCCCGGTCCCCGACCTCCCCGTCAAACCGCCGGTCCCGGACCTCCCCGTGAAGCCCCCCGTGGACGTCCCCGCCGTCCCCGACCTCCCGGCCGTCCCCGACCCGGGCGCGAACCTCGCCGTCCTCGGCTCCCTCGGCGACGTCCTCGGCCAGATCACCAAACTGGTCGGCTCGGCCACCGCCGGAGCCCCCGACCCGGCCGCCCTGCAGAAGCAGCTCGACGACCTCCAGGCCGCGATCAAGGCTCTGCTCGGCAAGCTCCCCGCACCGCCGGCCCCGTCCACCCCGACCCTCCCGGTCGACCAGACCCGCGGTGCCCCCACCGACCTCGCCCCGGCCCTCCCGCCGGCTCCGGCCCTCCCGGAGACCCCCGCCGTCCCCGCCGTCCCGGCCGCCCCGCTCCCGCTCAACCCGGCCGACGCCCTCGCCAAGGTCCAGAAGGACCTCACCGACCTGGTCGCCAAGGCCACCGCCGCCAAGCCCGACCCGGCCGCCGTCAAGGCGGCCATCCCCGGCCTCTCCACCGACACCGTCGCCGCCACGGCCGCCACCGCCACCAGCCTGGCCACCGGCTGACACCCCGTCACCACCCACCCCGCGCCCCGGGCCCGTGCACGGCCCCGGGGCGCGGGCGCGCACTCAGCCCACCCGCCCGCAGACGGCGATCCGCTGCGCCAGCTCCCCGTAGGCCGCCGCCTCCCCGCACAGGCGGCGCACCGAAGCCAGGCCGATGCTGAGCTGCCCGGTCGCCTCCACCACGGCGCGCGGGGCGACGTAGAAGCTCCACTGTCCGACGTCGAGCGGGTCGTAGTCGGCGTGCGTCTGCGCGGTGTGCAGGCAGAAGACGTAGACGTCGGCGTTGTACGACTGCTCCAGTGCCTCACCGGTCTCCGGATCCCAGGTGCGCCCGCGCAGCCGGGAGAACTGGATCGTCGACAGCTGGCGCTGCCCCCACGACTGCAGGTAGGCACTGGTCTTCACCTCGATCCTGAGCCCGTCCGGCCGCAGGACGTCGAAGCTCGCCCACTCCTCGTTGCGCTGCACCGCCCCCACCGCACGGTGCACCAGGTACTCCGCGAGCAGCCCACGGGTCGTGTTCGTCCGCAGGTCCGGCATCGCGTACCGCCAGAAGTCCAGCACCGTCCCCGCCGCCGCCGCACCCCGGAACACCTCGCCGCCGTCCAGCGGCGTCAGCGCGCTCGGGGTGTGCTACTCCTCCGGGGTGCCCGGTGTTCCCTGTCCGGTCAGCATCCCCACAGGTTGCCACGCACCCCCGACGGAGAGGGCCCGCCGAGGGGCGGCACGCCGTACGACCGGCGCCGCGCCCTCGACGGGCCCTCTCCTCTCCGACCAGCCCGCTGCTAGCGGTAGTTCACGAACTGGATCGCGAAGTCCAGGTCCTTGCCCTTGAGCAGGGCCTGCACCGTCTGGAGGTCGTCCCGGCTCTTCGAGCTGACGCGGAGCTCGTCACCCTGCACCTGCGCCTTGATGCCCTTCGGGCCCTCATCGCGGATGATCTTGGCGACCTTCTTCGCGTCGTCCTGGGAGATGCCCTCCTTGATGTCCGCGAAGATCTTGTACTCCTTGCCGGACAGCTGCGGCTCACCCGCGTCCAGCGCCTTCAGCGACAGGCCGCGCTTGATGAACTTGTCCTTCAGCACGTCCAGGATCGCCTTGGCGCGCTCCTCGCCGTTGGCCTTCATCTCGATCTTCTCGCCCGAGCGCTTGATCTCCCCGCCGACGTTCTTGAAGTCGAACCGGGTGGCGATCTCGCGGGAGGTCTGGTTGATCGCGTTGTCGACCTCCTGCCACTCGACCTTCGAGACGATGTCGAAACTGGAGTCGGCCATGGTGTGTTGGTCTCCTTGATGCTCTGACTGCACGGTCACCGCCCGCCCCCGAGGGCAGGCGCCGCCCCAGCCTATCCACCCCCGCCCCGCCCCACCCCCGACAGCCACGCCTCGCCGCCTTGATCATCACGTGACCAACCAAGTGGCGAAGCACCCCCATCCATCAGGTATCGTTTACGAGGTCGAACGGGGCAGCGCCCCGCAAGACGAAACATCCTGGCTGGTTGCCCGAGCGGCCAAAGGGAGCAGACTGTAAATCTGTCGCGCAAGCTACGCAGGTTCGAACCCTGCACCAGCCACAGGATATAGAGGGGCCCGGAGAGCGGAAACGCTCCCCGGGCCCCTCTGCTTGTGTCCACTGTCGGGGCCGCTGCCTAGAGTCCGGGTGTGGACTTTCTGATGCGTGAAGTGCTCGACCTGCAGCCGTCCTGGTCCGCGGACAAGACGCCGGAGATGGATCGGCGCGGCGCCATCATCAGGCAGGAGTTGCCGCGGCGCCTTCGGGAGCTGACCGAGGCCCTGGCAGACGAACTGGGCCTGCCGGCCGACGACGTGGTGGTGGAGGGCAAGTCCAGCACCGGTCGCAATTCGGTGATCCCGTGGGTGCGCGTCCACAGCGAGGAGAGGTCACCCAGCGCCACCGTCGGGTGGTACGTCGTCTACCTCTTCAGTGCCTCGGGCGATCGGGTGTACCTGTCGCTCAACCAAGGGACCACCGTGTGGACGGGGACGGTGTTCGCCAAGCGGAGCCCTGACGAGCTGAAGGCCCGGGTCGAGTGGGCGCGGCCGTTGGTCGAAGACGCGCCGGCTCGGCGCCCGGGGTTGGTGCGATCCATCGACCTGCAGGGTACGAAGGGAAAGCTCAGCCGCGGGTACGAGGCCGGGAACGTGGTGGCGATCGAGTACTCGGCGGACGAGATGCCGGCCGAGGAGGTCCTGACGGCGGACCTGCTCTTCATGGCGCAGTTGTTGGGGAGGGTCTACGAGGGTGAGCGTCTCGGCATCCCGGTGCCGGGGGAGAGCGCGCCCGAGGTGCTCGACCTGCTGGATGTCACGGCGGCGATGGCGGGCAGACGCGTCGGCCGCTCGCGCGGCGGTCGCGGCCAAGGTTTCCGGCTGACGGCCGAGGAACGCAAGGCGGTTGAGCTGCGTGCGATGGGAATGGCCACGGAACACTTCGAGCGCCAGGGCTGGACGGTCGAGGACGTCGGTGCGCGGGAGTCCTACGACCTCGAGTTGAGGCGTGGCGATTCGGAGCGGCTGCACGTCGAGGTGAAGGGGACGACCTCGGCCGGGGAGCAGGTGGTTCTGACCCGGGCCGAGGTCGATAGGCAGCGAGAGTTCTTCCCGGAGAACGCGCTGGTGGTGGTGCACTCGATCGCACTGGACGGGTCCGGGGGTGAGCCACGAGCGTCCGGTGGGGTGCTGACGTGCGTATCGCCCTGGTGGATCGAGGACGAGGATCTGTCCGTGGTCTCGTACCTCTACCGGACACCAGCCTGACGGCTCGACAGCCGGAATGACCGGAGCCCCGTCCCGATCCCGGGACGGGGCTCCGTGCTTGCCGAGGGAACGTCAGGTGTTCTTGGTGGTGGTGAAGCGGTTGGTGACGTCGGTCCAGTTGACGACGTCCCAGAGGCGGGTGACGTAGTCGGGGCGGACGTTGCGGTACTGGAGGTAGTAGG